>NZ_JBHXMF010000019.1:0-83023 GCF_042721055.1 Streptomyces sp. NPDC058470 | reverse complement strand
CGGACGCGTTCATTCACGCACGTTCATGCGCACTCGTCCGCGGCCAGGAACCCCGACCGGACCCGCCGCGGCCGGCCGCACATGCACGCGCTCGCCGCACCCCCTCGTGCGTGCTCGGGCGTGCTGATACCCGTGCTCCCGTACGTGCGGATACCGGCCAGATCCCCGAACTGGCGGCTACCCAGCGCATATCCAGTGTTTCCCAGCGGTAGAAAGCACCTTGGTGGCAGTCTGCTCAACAGCAGATACGCAAAGTAGAGGTTCGCAGCCGGAGGTGCACGTTCCCGTGGCGTCAAGTGTCAATCCCACCGTCCGGCGGCGCCGGCTGGGCCAGGAGCTGCGTCGGCTCCGTGAGCTCAAGGGCATGACGGCCGAAGAGGTCGCCGAGCGACTGCTGGTCTCCCAGTCGAAAATCAGCCGCCTGGAGAACGGGCGGCGCAGCATCAGCCAGCGCGATGTCCGTGATCTCTGCGGGGTCTACGAGGTCGAGGACGTCCGTATCGTCGACTCGCTGATGCAGATGGCCAAGGACTCACGCCAGCAGGGCTGGTGGCACTCCTTCGGCGACATCCCGTACAGCGTCTACATCGGCCTGGAGACGGACGCGGCGAGCCTGCGTGTGTACGACCCCCAGGTCGTCCCCGGGCTGTTGCAGACCCGGCCGTACGCGGAGGCCCTGATCGCCGGTGCGCTGCCGGAGACCGCGACCGGCGAGATCGAGAAGCGGGTCCAGGTCAGACTGCGCCGACAGGAACGTATCTCCGCCCCGGAGAATCCGCTCCGCCTGTGGACCGTCCTCGACGAGGCCGCCCTGCGCCGGGTCGTCGGCAACCGTTCCCTGATGCGTGAGCAGCTGGAACACCTCGTCGAGCAGTCGCAGCTTCCGCATGTCACCGTGCAGGTGATCCCGTTCGAGATGGGCGCGCATCCGGGACTGAACGGGCAGTACGCGATCCTGGAGTTCCCCGACGCGGCGGACTCGAGCGTCGTCTACATCGAGGGTGTCACCAGCGACCTGTATCTGGAGAAGGCGAACGACGTCCAGAAATACAGCGTGATGTACGAGCATCTGCGGGCGCAGGCTCTGAACGTGGAGCAGTCGCGGCAGTTCATCGCGGACATCGCGAAAGACTACGCACGCTGAGGCTCGCGAGGCTCACAGGGGCACCCTCGTCGCGAAGGTGCCGGACTGTACACCTTCGTCACAGCTGAGCGGAAGCCCCATTGGAATATGCCATCCGGTCGAGTGAATACTTCATTCGCCTGCCGATGTTGGCGAGTAGCGTCGATCACGCCATCAAGCAACAACGTTGGCGCAAACCGAACCGCGGGTTCCAGAAGGAACTCGTTGTGCGGTGACAGCTACTCAACAACTGGCTACCGGAGTGATCATGGCAATCCAGCAAGGCGCGCTGAACACCTGGACCAAGTCCTCGTATTCCACCGGCAACGGCGCATGTGTCGAGGTCAAGTCCCCCGTTCTCGCGGCGATGGCGGTTCGGGACTCAAAGGTCCCCCAGGGCCCCACGCTGGCGTTTCCCGCGAGTTCGTGGAACGCCTTCGTGGCAGAGGTGAGCCGGGGTACTTCCGACCTCGCCTGATGCACATAGACCGCCCGCTATGCACCACAACTGCACCGACCAACCGCATACGCACCACTGACAGAGCCCTCTCGACTGGCCCGCCGTCCTGGCCGAGGGGGCTCGGCTTTTTCCGGCCGACCCGCTCCACGATCTTCTACCCGACCCTCTACCGGAGCCGGTCCACGTACTTGTCCGTCCCCGGCACCGTCGGAATGAACGGCGCCACCAACTCCACCTTCCCCAGGCCCACTTCCGCGACCGACGCGTCCATCCCGGCGAAGTACCCCTCCCAGCAGTCCCGCGGATCCGCCTCCAGGAACCAGAGCAGCGTCAGCCGCGTATCCACCCCCTCGACCTGCTTGACGTACGTCATCCGGTCGCCGGGGAGCGGGGTCGGGCGGAAGATCGTGACCAGCGCGGACGGGGACCCCGCAAGCCGTTTCGGGAGGTGCCGGGAGCGCAGCCACTCCAGCAACTCGACGCGCTGCTCGGCCGATTCTGCGTCGATGACCTGCAACACCAGGCCCGCGTACGGGTGATCCAGGGCGTGGAAGTCACGGGGGCCGGCGGCTCCGTCGCGGTAGACGGTGGCCTCGTGGTCCTGGAAGGCCGTGAAGACGTGCGTGCGGTCCTGGTAGACGCGCCCGTCGCGGTTGAGCCGTTTGTTGATGCCGACGGTCCACTTCATGTGGTCGTCATAGCGGCCGTCGGTGACCCAGTACGTGGAGAGGTAGCAGCCGGCGGTGACGGGCTGGGCGACCGCCGACTCGCTTGGACAGCGCAGGAGTTGGAGGTCGCGCGTGGCCACCCAGCGGCGCCCCGCGTACATCCAGGGCATGGCCATCGCTCCCGCGATGAAGTGGTCGTCCTCGTACCAGCGGTTGTAGGCGTACTCGTGGCCCGGGTCCGGTTCGACCATGGTGATCAGGGCGTGGCCCGGGTGGACGCCGTACGGGCCGACGGCGGCCAGCTCCGCGTACACCTCGCTGCGGGTCTCCTCGCTCACGTCGCTCCCCTTCCTTCCTCCGGTGGACGCCCATACTCTGACGCCCCGTCAGGAAATGTGCCATAGCCGGGGAGGCGTCCGATGTCAGCACTGCTCGCGGGCAGGACCATCGTCGTGTCGGGGGTCGGAGCCGGGCTGGGGCATCAGGTCGCGGCGGCCGTGGTGCGGGACGGGGGCAACGCGGTCCTCGGGGCGCGCACGGAGACGAATCTCGCCAAGTGCGCGGCCGAACTCGATCCGGACGGCGCGCACTCGGCGTACCGGGCGACGGACATCACGGACGAGGGGCAGTGTGAGGACCTGGCCGCGCTTGCGGTGGAGCGGTTCGGGCGGATCGACGGTGTCGTCCATGTGGCCGCCTGGGACAGCTACTTCGGCGGCCTTGAGGACGCCGACTTCGCCACCTGGCAGTCGATCATCGACGTGAACCTGCTGGGGACGCTGCGGATGACCCGCGCCTGCCTCCCCGCGCTGAAGGCGGGCGGCGGCTCGGTCGTCGTCATCGGGACCCAGTCGGCGGTGGCCGCGCCCTCGCAGGTGTGGCAGGCGGCCTACGCGGCGTCCAAGGGTGCGCTGACGAGTGCGATGTACTCGCTCGCCCGGGAGCTCGGCCCGCACCGGATCCGGGTCAACACGGTGCTGCCCGGCTGGATGTGGGGCCCGCCGGTCCAGGCGTACGTCCAGTTCACCGCGCACACCGAGGGCGTACCGGAGGCGGAGGTGCTGGGGCGGCTCACCGAGCGGATGGCGCTGCCCGAGCTGGCCACGGACGGGGACGTCGCGGACGCGGTGGTGTTCCTGGCGTCTGACCGGGCTCGCGCGATCACGGGACAGTCACTGCTGGTCAACGCGGGCGAATTGATGCGGTAGCAGCCGATGTGACACCCTCCATCTGTTCATTGATGTGAACCGAGGTCAGCAACCAGAACATTTTTACTCCCTCTTGACCATACGGGCTGTTGTCGCCACCATGCCGCCGAACTCACGATGAGCGGGCACTTCGTGGCCTCTTCGGGCTGCACCGGCGAAGTGCCGCGCATGTCATCGCAGTTCACAAGGCGGACCCTGGGAGGGGGCATATGAACAGTCTCGACTGGGCCGTGCTCGTCGGCTACTTCGGTGTGATGGTCGCGATCGGCGTCTGGTCCCACAAACGGGTGGACGACGTCAGCGACTTCTTCACGGCCGGAGGAAAGATGCCGTGGTGGCTGTCCGGCATCTCGCACCACATGTCCGGCTACAGCGCGGTGATGTTCACCGGGTACGCGGCGATCGCCTACACCTACGGCGTGACGTCGTACGTCACCTGGTCCTTCCCCATCGCCATCGGCATCGCGATCGGCGCGAAACTCTTCGCCCCGCGGCTCAACCGGGTGCGCTCACGGCTGCACGTGGCCTCGCCGCTGGAGTACCTGAAGAACCGGTACAACCTGCCCACCCAGCAGGCCCTCGCCTGGTCCGGTGTGCTGCTGAAGATCGTGGACGTCGGCGCCAAGTGGGCCGCCATCGCGACCCTGCTCTCCGTGTTCACGGGCGTCTCGCTGAACATGGGCATCCTCATCACCGGCGCGGTGACGGCCGTCTACTGCACGGTCGGCGGGCTCTGGGCCGACGCGCTCACCGAACTCGGCCAGTTCGTCATCCAGTTCATCGCCGGTATCGCGATGCTCGTCGCGGTCCTGTCCGAGCTGGGCGGCTTCAGCCAGCTGTGGAACGTCTGGGACGCCCCCGCGCTCGAGGGCCACACCAAGCCGCTGGCCGGCCCGTACATGATGGTCTTCCTGATCGCCTATCTCTTCATCAAGACCTTCGAGTACAACGGCGGCATGTGGAACCAGGCCCAGCGCTACATGGCCACCGACTCCGCGAAGTCCGCCACCCGCTCGGGCATCCTGTCCGCCTCGCTCTGGCTGGTCTGGCCGCTGGTGCTGTTCTTCCCCATGTGGGTCGCGCCGCTGGTCATCAAGACGGACGTGCCGGCGGACTCGTACGCGCTGATGGCCGAGAAGCTGCTGCCGCACGGCCTGCTGGGGCTGGTCATCGTCGGCTTCTTCTCCCACACGATGGCGATGTGCTCCTCCGACGCCAACGCGATCTCCGCCGTCGTCACGCGCGACATCATGCCCGCGGTCTCGAAGAAGGCACGCGAGTGGGACACCCGGGCGGGGCTGCTGGCCGCCCGCCTGACCACGCTGCTCTTCCTCGGTCTCTCGATGTCCATCGCGACGCAGGTCAACTCCGCCTTCTTCGGCGACATCATCACGGTGGTCATCAAGTGGGTCGCCGGGCTGATGGGCCCGATCGCGATCCCGCTGATGCTCGGCCTGCTGCCCTGGTTCCGCAAGAGCGGTCCCACCGCCGCCCTGATCAGCTGGGGCGTCGGCCTGCTCACCTTCTGGCTGATCAACTACCCGATCAGCTGGAACGTCGACGGCGGCGTGCCGCTGCAGTACCAGATATCGGTTCCGCTGGCGGTCTCCCTCGTCCTCTACATCCTCATCGGCTACATCAAGCCGGAGGACACCCCGGAGCGGGACGCCCTCATCGCGAAGATCAACAGCGACGACGGCGGTTCGGGTTCGGCAGCGGCGGCGATCCCGAAGCAGGCGGGCACGGCCAGCCCGTCGGGCGCCGGTCTCTAGCCCGTCGGGCGCCGGTCTCCAGCCCGTCCGGCGCCGGTCTCCAGCCCGTCCGGCGCCGGTCTCCAGCCCGTCCGGCGCTTGAGGACGAAGAGCACCATCCCGATCCCCCACCCACCCACGGGGGCGGCCCTTTCAGCCCGTCCGGCGCTTGAGGACGAGGCCGTTCAGGCCGAAGCGGGGGTCTGGGGGCGGCAGCCCCCAGGGTCAAGGGACGGGTAGGGGCGGAGGGGGCGAAAACCCCTCCGCCTCACGCCCGCGGATACCGGATCAGCCACCCCGGGGAGGACCCCCCGGGCCCGTGCAACGCCGGCCCCTGCGTCATCTCCATCGCGAAGTCGTCCGCAAGGACGAGCATCGTAGGACGGCCCTCCAGCTCGGCCAACCAGGCCGGCGGGAGGGCCGTTTCGCCATGCAGCGCCCCCAGCAGCCCCCCGGTGAGCGAACCCGCCGCCCCCGAGGCCCCACCGTGGTTCACCGCGAGACACAACCCGTGCCGGATGTCCTCACCGACCAGCGCGCAGTACACGGCGACGGACAGCAACCGCTCCGCCGTACCCTCCCCCGCGAGTTCCTCGACCCGGGCCGGTGTGGGCATGCCCTGCCGTACGGCGCCCAGGGCGCGCTGGAGGGCCTCCGTGACGGGCTGGTGCCCCGGGCGCGCGGCCAGCATCCCCTGGGCCCGCTGGACGGCCCCGTCGAGGCTCTCGCCACGGGCCAGCCCGTGCACGATGACGGCGTACGCCCCCGCCGACAGGTACGCCGTGACGTGTCCGTGGGTCTGCGCGGCGCACTCGACGGCGAGCTGCATCACGAGCTGCGGCTCCCAGCCGACGAGGAGCCCGAAGGGCGCGGAGCGTGCGGCGGCCTCGGGGCCGGGCTCCCCCGGGTTCTTGGGGGCGTCCAGTGTGCCCATGGTGTCGTCGCCGAAGCCGAGGAGGCAGGAGCGGGCGGGGTCGCGGCGGGCGTACAGCCATTCCTCGCGGGCCAGCCAGCCGTCGTCCTTGCGGCGCTCGTCGGGGCCCCAGTCGCTCTGGGTCGCGGCCCAGCGGCGGTAGGCCCGGTGGAGGTCGGTGGGCGGGTGCCAGGCGCCGGTGTCACGGCGTACCTGGGCGCGGACCAGCCCGTCGAGGGTGAAGAGCGTGAGCTGGGTGAGGTGTGTGACGGCGCCCCGCCTGCCGTGCCCGAAGGCCAGGTCAGTGAGGCCCTCGGCGCCGTACGACTCCCGGATCTCCTCCAGACCGAGCCCGTCGAGGGGGGCGCCGAGCGCGTCGCCGACGGCCGTACCCAGCAGTGTTCCGCGCACCCGGCTACGGAAGTCCTGCTGTTCGGCACGGCCCCAGACGGCACCGGCTGTCGCACCCACCGAGACCTCCCAGCCACCGTCCGCACGTCCGACTGCCAGCACTGTAATCGAACGGGAACGGTCGGTTCAGGGCCGGAACGGTATGCGAAATGTCGCCCGACTGATCACCATTGGCGACCTTTTGGCAGACGTTCGGTGGGCTTTCCGGGCGCTCGGCAGCCCGGGCGCCTCAGCGGTCAGCCGTACCAGGTGACATCGCAGACGTATACACACTCATGGCGGGGCACGGCGAGGAAGCTGATGAAGCCTCGCCCGCCTGAGAGCAGGACCATTCGGTCACAGACCCGCCTCGGCCTCGACAGCCGCCCGGATCGTACGGATCTCGGCGATGGCCTCGGTGGGCTCGTCCTCCCCGACGTCCACGAGCCGCTCCAGCTCCCGCAGCCGGGCAGCGCGTTCGGGGTGCCGTTCAATGGCGACGAACACGGCCCAGGAGTGGACGAAGGCCCGCAGCGGCGCGAGGCTCTGTGTCTGCCGCACGTCGTGGAGCCAGGCGTCGAGGAAGGAACCGGTCCGTTCGTACGTGTCGAAGGCCAGGACCAGCCAGGGAACTTGGTCCGCGGTCTCAGCCAGTTCCTTCAGGAGCACGGGGGTCAGGACACGCTCGGGGGACAGAACCAGTTGTACGTCCTCCTGCGTGCGAAAACGGGCGCTGAGGCCGGCCCTCAGTCGGTCGGCGCCCTGGGCGAGTTGGGCGGGGTCCAGGGCACCCGCGAAGGCACCGACCACCGGCACAAGAGCCAGTCCCACCACACCGGCACGGGCCGCCGCCATGCTCGCGGCCGACGGCTCCCCGCCCTCGGGACCGGCATCCCCGACTGCCGCCGCCTCGTGCCGCCGCTCCCGGTGGCTGGTCAACAGCCGCTCCAGTTCCTTGAAGCGGTGGCCCTGGCGCGCGAAATGCTCCGCGATGGCCGCCATCGCCTCCGGCAGACTGCCGACCGACTCGTCGACGTACGACGTCAGCGCCCCGCGCTCCCGCGCTCCCGCGCTCCCGCGCGAGCTGTTCCAACTCCCGTACGAGAAAGCTCTTTCCGACCCCCGCGTTCCCGTGCACATGAAACAGGAACCGGTGCCGCTCGTCCTCGGGCGCCAGCTCCAGGTTCTCCCGGAACGCGGCACGCTCCGCCAGCCGCCCGACGAACCCGCGCCGCGTGCGGTCCCTGATCAGCTCCCGCATCGACGGACGCGCCCGTACCATTAGCCCGACTCCTCCGCATCGCCCGTCCGGACCGGTCTCCAGTCTGACCCAACTCGCCCGAAAACGACTGGGTGTTGGCTGTTCGACGTGTCGGCCATAGTGGGAACATGCCGCTCTCCAGAACCCCCCACTCCACCGTCCTCCGCCTCACCTCCACCCTCCTCACCGCCACGGTCGCGCTCTACATCACCCTCGTCGCCTTCGGCAACATCACGGACTTCGGCACCAACCAGCAGTTCGTCCGCCATGTCCTCGCGATGGACACGACGTTCAAGGACGACGACCTGATGTGGCGGGCCATCACGTCACACGCCCTACAGGACGCCGCGTACGTCGCGATCATCGCCTGGGAGACCATCGCGGCCCTCGTCCTCATCGCCGGCACGTACCTCTGGGCCCGCCGCGACGACACCCGCGCCCGCTCCGTCTCCACCCTCGGCCTCCTGATGCTCCTGCTCCTCTTCGGCGCCGGCTTCATCGGCATCGGCGGCGAGTGGTTCTCCATGTGGCAGTCGGGCGACTGGAACGGGCTGGACGCGGCGATGCGGGTGTTTCTGCTGAGCGGGGTCGTGCTGGTGGTCATTCATCTACTGCCGCTCGCGACAGACACGCGGGGAAGCAGGGCGGGGAGCTCCGGCTGACAGTCAGTCGCACCAGGTGACGTTGCAGATACAGAGGCCCGCCTCCACCTCGGCCGCCGCCCGCAGCGCGCAGATCTCGGCGATGACGTCAGCCGGTTCCTGTTCGCCCGCGTCCACGATCCGCCCAGGTTCGTGGAGTCGGGCGGCGCCCTGCGGGTGCCTTTCGATCGCGACGAGAACGGCCCACGAGTGAGGTGGAAACGGGCGGACCGGGCGCGCGCACGCGCGTTGAAGTGCCGCTCAGTCTCTTACCTGAACCTCAGGGTGCCCATATCTTCGATCGCTAAAGTTCCGGTACCTGAATATGACCGTCCTGGAACCCCTGCCCGGTCTCGAATCTTTTCGCTTCCGGTCCCCGACCTTTGCGAATTCTGTGAAAGAGGGGTTCGATGTCCACCCGTTCACTGGTGGCCACGGCGGCCGCCGCGGTGCTCGTCGTGGGAGCGTGCGTTGCGGGATTGGCCACGGCTCCCGCCGACAACGCACTGGACAACGGTCTGGCGCTTACTCCGCAAATGGGGTTCAACAACTGGAATTCCACCCAATGCTCCTCGACATTCAACGAGAAGATGATCGAGGGCATAGCAGACCTTTTCGTATCCTCCGGTCTCAAAGACGCCGGCTACGAGTACGTGAATCTTGACGACTGCTGGGCGCTTCCCACACGCGACGCCAACGGCAACCTGGTGGCCGATCCGGTGCGGTTCCCGAACGGCATAAAGGCCGTCGCCGATTATGTGCACTCCAAGGGCCTGAAGTTCGGCCTCTACTCCAGCGCCGGGACCAAGACCTGCAGCGACGACGCCGGGTTCCCTGGTTCGCTCGGCCATGAGCAGCAGGACGCCGACCTGTGGGCTTCCTGGGGCGTGGACTACCTGAAGTACGACAACTGCAACAACGACGGACGAAGCGCCAAACAGCGCTACACCACGATGCGCGACGCCCTGCTGGCCACCGGACGGCCGATCCTGTACGCCATCTGCGAATGGGGCGAGAGTGAGCCCTGGACCTGGGCCGCGCCGGTCGGCAACTCCTGGCGCACCACCCTCGACATCACCGACACCTACAGCAGCATGGTGTCGAACTACGAAGCGAACATCCAGCTCGGCCAGTACGCGGGGCCCGGTCACTGGAACGACCCCGACATGCTGGAGATCGGCAACGGGGGAATGACCGACCTCGAATACCGCTCCCAGTTCAGCCTCTGGTCGATGATGGCGGCGCCACTGATCATCGGCACCGACATCCGGGAGGCGACTCCGGCCACGATGGAGATTCTGAGCGACTCCGATGTCATAGCCGTCGATCAGGACCCACTCGGCGTGCAGGGCACCGAGATCAGTTCGGCGAACGGCTTGCACGTGATCACCAAGCCGCTGGAGAACGGCGACCGGGCCGTCGCGCTGTTCAACGAGACCGACGCGGCGGCCACGATCAGCACCACCGCCACGGCCGTAGGCCTGCCCAAGGCCTCCGGGTACACGGTCAAGGACCTGTGGGCAGGCACGAGTGCCGAGTCCGCGGGTGGGATCAGCGCCGTCGTACCGCCGCACGGGACCACGATGGTGCGCGTCCGGGCGGGCGGCGACTGACAGAGCCTGCCATCCGCCGTGCACACCAGCATCGAGTACCCGGCCCTCTTCGCAGACGCGCCGCCGCTGGTCGAGGCCAGTGTGACCACCGTCACCGGCAACGACGGCGCCCAGCCCGCGCGTGACGGAAGCGTCGAGCTGACCGGCCCCGCGGGCCGGACCGTCAGGGCCACCTCACCGACCGGGTTCGGACGGCTCGATGACGGCCACGAACTGAGCACCCGGTGGTCGGTGACCGTGCCGGAGGGAACGCCAACGGGCAACGACACACTGCACGTCGGCGCAGGATACGAGCCCGGTCCGACCACGGTGGGCTACGACCTGACCGTCTCCGTGGTCGCCGAGCAACCCGCGGGCGTCAGCTCACTCGGTGACGACCAGTGGGTCGCCACGTCCAACGGCTCCGGACCGGTGGAACGCAACACCGGCAACGGCGGTAACGCCGCGGTCGACGGGCAGCCGATCACCCTGAACGGGCAGACGTTCGCCAAGGGGCTGGGCACGCTCGCACCCAGCGAGGTCAGCTACTACCTGGGCGGCAAGTGCTCGACCCTGGAAAGCACCGTCGGCCTGGACGATCTGACGACGTCGCTCAGTGGCTCGGTCACCTTCCAGGTGTGGGCCGACGGCAAACTGGTGAAGGAGACCCCCGTGATCACGCGCGGCGAGCCGCCCCAGCAACTCACCGCCGACGTCACGGGGGCAAGCCTGCTGAAGCTCGTGGTCACCGACGCCGGTGATGCCAATATCGGCGACCTCGCGGACTGGGCGGACGCCGAGGTCACCTGCGTGTGATCCGGCTTCGCCGAGCGGGACTTCCCGGGCCGCCTCCCATTCGAGTGCGGCCCAGGTCGCCCGCCGTCATACGAAACGGCGGGCGACCGGCCCGAGTTCAGCACAGGCAGGGCGCACGGCACCCCCGCCCAGTTGGCGGATGCTGGAGTCCGTCATGACCCCACTGAACACGTGGACTTCGTCGACATCGCCGTGGAGGTACTCGCCCCAGCCGTCGCCGACGTGGAGCGGACCGGAGCTGCGCCAGCCGTTCGGGAGGGGCACGGTGGCCTCCGTGTTGGTCCAGCCCTCCAGGCGAACTTCGTTGCCGTCCGCGCCGCGTGGTCAAGCGGTTGTCAAGATCGTCATGTGCCTATTGCGCGGTGGGTTGCGCCCGTCTTGTGACTGGCCGGAATCGCCCGTCCCTTCGCGTTGCCTTCTTCGGCAGGCTGGACCGGAGTTCGCGGCCATCGTGCTGTCGTAGAGGGAGGGGTCCGTCGTGCGGAGACGTTCGTTCATCAGTGGGCTTGTCGGGGTCGCCGGGGTGGGGCTGGGATCCGTGAGCGGGAGTGCGGCAGCGGCCGGGCAGGCCCATCGCCCCGCGGCGGGACCAAGGGAGTTCGCCGGCCCGCCCCGTGACTGGCAGGCCGTTCCCGCGCCCGACGGGACACCCGCCGCCCACCTGATCGACGTCGCCGCCGCCGGGGCCGACCTCGCCTGGGCCGTTGGGGAAGAAGGCCGGAACGGGAGTACGGGAGGTGTGCCGCTCGGCCTCATGTGGGACGGGAGTTCCTGGAGCCGGGTCGACCTCGGTCATCTGCCGTTCGCCGGCGGCTACCTCCACTCCGTCGCCGCCACTTCCGCCGGATCCGCCTACGCCATAGCCACCTCCGGCGGCACTCACCTGCTCCGCTGGGACGGCACCACCTGGCAGGAGGTCGACTTCCCCGGCCGTGGCCAGTCCGGCACCTCGCTCACCGGCATCGCGTCCGACCCCGTCGGCGGCATCTGGCTCTCCGGCCGGAACAGCGACGGGTCCGTGCTCCTGTACGGCGACGGCAGCGGTGACTACAGCGGCTGGCAGTGGATCTCCGCACCGCCCAGTACCACGGCCGCCACCCCGACCGGCGTCCGTGTCGGGCCCGCCGGGGACGTCTGGGTCTTCGCCGTCGAGTTCGTGGGGCGGTGGGACGGCGTCCGATGGACCGAGCTCCCTGCCCCCGGCGGCATCCGCGCCACCATCAGCGACCTGCTCCCCGTCACCGACCACGACATCTGGCTCACCGGCCACGCGTACGGCGTCGGCGGCCCGCCGGGCAAACCGCCCGGCGCCACGCTTCTGCACGGCGACGGTACGTCCTGGCAGTCCGTCACCCCGCCGTTCACCGTCGGCATGCTCACCGGCATCACCGCCGACGACCTGGGCGGGCCCGACCGCATCGCTGGCTGGGACTTCTGGGATCAGACCCGGGCGCACTACCTGCGGTGGGACGGCACGGCCTGGGTGAGTGAGCGGGGGCCCGTTTCCTCTTCTCCTGTCGTGATGAACTCCCTTGTCCGGGTGCCGGGAACGGCCACCGACTACTGGGCCGTCGGCACCACGTCCTCCTACCCCTATCCGCCCGCCCAGATCCGTATCGAACGCTGAACCGCACCGGCCCCGGCTGTGGATGGGCTACCGACGGCACTCGGGAGCAGGTGTTCACCGTGCTGTTCGCGCGTCGGGTTCTACGTCAGTTGCTGCTCGGCCCAGATGATCTTGCCCTTCGGCGTGTAGCGGGTGCCCCAGCGCTGGGCCAGCTGGGCGACCAGGAACAGGCCGCGGCCTCCCTCGTCGGCCGCGTCGGCCCGGCGCAGGCGGGGTGAGGTGCTGCTGCCGTCCGAGACTTCGCAGATCAAGGCACGGTCGTCGCGCAGCAACCGCAGGGAGATGGGCGGACCGGCGTGCCTGATGGCGTTGGTCACCAGTTCGCTGACAATCAGCTCGGTGCTGAACGCCTGCTCCGTCAGACCCCACTCGTCCAGCTTCCTGAGTGCCATGTCACGCGCACCGGAGACGGCCTCCGGGTCGTCGGGCACCTCCCAGTCCATCCACAAGTCGGCGTCGAGACCCTGGGTACGGACGACGAGCAGAGCCACGTCGTCCCGGGAGTGGCCGTCCAGCATCGACTCCATCACCGCCTCGCAGGTCTCGTCCGGGGAACGGTCCGGCCGGTCGGTCAGCGCGCCGCGGAGCATGTCCATCCCGATGTCGATGTTGCGGTCGCGCAGCTCGATGAGACCGTCGGTGTAGAGGGCCAGCTGGGTGCCTTCGGGCACCGTCACCTCTGCCGACTCGAAGGGCGTGCCGCCCACGCCGAGCGGCGGCCCGGCCGGGATGTCGAGGTATTTCACCGTGCCGTCGGGAAGCACCAGGGCGGGCGGCGGATGGCCGGCCCTGGCGAAGGTGCAGAGGCGGGAGACCGGGTCGTACACCCCGTACAGGCAGGTGGCGAGGTAGTCCTCGTCGCCGAGACGGCCCACGAGATCGTCGAGGTTCGTGAGCAGGTCCTCGGGCGGAAGGTCGAGGGCTGCGTAGTTGTCCACAGCGGTGCGCAGTCGCCCCATGGTGGCGGCGGCATGCAGGCCATGGCCCATGACGTCTCCCACGACCAGCGCCACGCGGGCACCGGACAGCGGGATGACGTCGTACCAGTCACCGCCGGCTCCCAGCTGTGCCGGCCGGTAGCGGTACGCGGCCTCGACGGCGCTCTGTTCGGGCAGGCCGTGCGGCAGCAGACTGTGCTGGAGGGTCAGGGCCATGAGGTGTTCCCGGGTGTAGCGGCGAGCGTTGTCCACGCACACGGCGGAGCGTGCCCCGATCTGCTCCGCGAGCAGCAGGTCGTCGGCGTCGAACGGCTCCCTGTGCGTCTCCCTGACGAAGACCGCCACTCCAAGGGTGGCGCCCCGGGCGCGCAGGGGAACGGCGACGCAGGAGCCATAGGCAGGACTGGGGTCCGGACCGAATTCGGGTCCCGGATCGGGGACCGGACCGGGGGCCGGACCAGAGCCGGGGACCAGACCCGAGCCCGGCGCCGGACCGGAACCAGGGACCACACCCGGACCCGGCGCCGAACCGGAACCGGGGACCAGACCCGGACCCGGCGCCGGACCGGAACCGGGGACCAGACCCGAGCCGGAGACCAGGCCGGTGCTGGGTTCCGGACTGGGACCAGGGCCGGGACCGGGACCGGGACCGGGGCCGGGACCAGGACCGGGACCGGGACCAGGACCGGGACCAGGACCAGGACCAGGACCGGGACCGGGACCAGGACCAGGACCGGGACCAGGACCGGGACCGGGACCAGGACCAGGACCGGGGCCAGAACCGTCGTTTCGGGCGTTCGCTCGTGGGCCCACCGCACCGAGCCAGGCCGCTGCGGCGGCCGTATCCGTGATCGAGGCGCGGACCGGTCGCCCCGACACCAGGGCACGGCCGGGCACGGAATCGAGCGGATAGGCGTGCAGGTCGCCGGGGCGCGGTCCGGGATCCGCGGTGACCTGCGCCTTCAAGGTGTTGCAGGCCATCCGCCGCAGAGTGACCGATTCCTCGGTGGGGAGCGTGGGCGGTTCGTTGCCGGAGAGCATGGTGTCGAAGAGGTCGACGACAGCGAGGTCGGCGAATCGCGGAACGGCGATGTCGGCCAGCTCATGGGAGGTGCGGGAGATGTCGAGCGTCGAGCCCACCCGCTCTCCTGCCTCCGTGAGGAGGGTGAGCCGGTCCCGGGCGATCATGAGCCGTCTGATGCGTTCCTCACGCTGTAGGCGGACCCGGCACACCAGCAGGCTTGCTGCCGTGCCCAACGAGACCAGGGTGATGGTGACCACACGCTGGACGACCGGAAGCCCCGGGACGATGCCGCCGTACAGGAGCAGGAGCACCGCCATGGTCACACCGCAGACGATCAGAGTCCGCCGGTAGGACAGGAGAGCGCTCGCCACGAGCGGGGCCAGGATGGAGAAGCCGCCGAGCCTGGTCACCCCACCCTGTGATGTGGGGATCTGCGCGAGCGCGAGCAGCCCGATGTAGACGAGAAGAGCGGCGAAGACGCCGGTCCTAGCGCCTCCTTGCGGCCCAGTCACCCGACTCACCTCCCAGCCCGATTCTCCGCACGGGCGAATCACCTCGCGGGGCCTGCGGCAGGCGATTCCGGACCGGTCGGCACCGTCCGCCCGCCCTTTCCGGCCATCCCGGAACTGACGTCGACTCGGACACGATTCGATCAACGACTCGATCCACGATCACGACCGTTCTCATCACATGAGCTACGTGCGAGAGAGAGGAGCAGCGGGACATGCACTCCTACCAGTTTTGCCGCCGCTTGACCGTAATGCGAATCTTTGGGCCGAATGCGGACCCGCGGAGCCCGACGTACCGGGGCCCGACCCGCAGGCGTCCACGTGCCGGTTACCCGACCCGCCGGGCTGCTCACCAGCCGTGGTGCGGGCCGACGGGTGAACAACCCTCGTGGCGGCCCGGAGACCACTGCCCCCGGCAGGCAGTGCCCGACGGGCCCGGCCGAACGTCGCCCTGTCAGAACTCTGGCTACACCCGGCGGCCGGACTCGGGGAGGCCCGACGAGAGCGTGGGCTGCCGCCTTCGGGCGCCGGGCCTCGGGACGCAGCGCGACGCCTGCTCTGGACCGACGGCCGGTTCCGGGCGTCCGAGCTGTCTTCCCACCCGGGGGCGCCCCCGACTCCCTTCGCGCCTACGGCGGCCAGGGGTCACCCCGTCCGCCGTCAGTCCAACACCGGCAACAGCTCCGGCAGATGACCGTCCGAAGCCGCCGCCGCCTCCTGCCGCTCCTCGGACACCGTCCCGTAGAACGTCGTACGCGGCTTCGCCGGACGCCCCGCCGCTTCCGCCACCGCGACCAGTTCCTTGACGGACTTGTACGAGCCGTACGACGAGCCCGCCATGCGGGAGATGGTCTCTTCCATCAAGGTGCCGCCGAGGTCGTTCGCGCCGGAGCGGAGCATTTCCGCCGCGCCCTCGGTGCCCAGTTTCACCCAGCTGGTCTGGATGTTGGGGATGTGCGGGTGGAGGAGGAGGCGGGCCATGGCGATGACCGCGCGGTTGTCCCGCATGGTGGGGCCGGGGCGGGCGATCCCCGCCAGGTAGACGGGCGCGTTGGTGTGGATGAAGGGGAGGGTGACGAACTCGGTGAAGCCGCCGGTCTGTTGCTGGATGCGGGCGAGCGTGCGGAAGTGGCCGAGCCAGTGGCGGGGCTGGTCCACGTGGCCGTACATCATCGTGGAGGAGGAGCGGATGCCTAGTTCGTGGGCCGTGGTGACGACCTCGATCCAGGTGGCCGTGGGGAGCTTGCCCTTGGTCAGGACCCAGCGGACCTCGTCGTCGAGGATCTCCGCGGCGGTGCCGGGGATGGAGTCGAGGCCCGCCTCCTTGGCGGCCGAGAGCCATTCGCGGATGGACATGCCGGTGCGGGTCGCGCCGTTCACCACCTCCATCGGGGAGAAGGCGTGCACGTGCATGCCGGGGACGCGCTCCTTCACCGCACGGGCGATGTCGAAGTAGGCGGTGCCCGGCAGATCGGGGTGGATCCCGCCCTGCATGCAGACCTCAACAGCCCCGACTTCCCAGGCCTGTTGGGCTCGGTCCGCCACCTGGTCCAACGACAACGTGTACGCGTCCGCGTCCGTACGGCGTTGCGCGAAGGCGCAGAAACGGCAGCCCGTGTAGCAGACGTTGGTGAAGTTGATGTTCCGGGTGACGATGTAGGTGACATCGTCGCCGACCGCCGACTTGCGGACGTCGTCGGCGATACGGCAGAGGGCGTCAAGCGCGGCGCCGTCCGCGTGCAGCAGCGCCAGTGCCTCGTCGTCGGTGAGGCGGGTCGGGTCGTCGGCGGCCGTCGCGAGGGCCGCCCGTACGTCGGTGTCGATACGGGAGGGCACCATTCCCGGTGCCGCCGCCTCCCGCAGCGCATCCCAGTCGCCGTAGACGTGGTCGAAGTCCTCGCGGCGGTCGCCGGTACGGCCCTCGGTGTCGATCGACGCGTGCAGATCCGTACGCCCCGACGACGTGAACGCCTCCTCGGGCTCCTGCCACGGGTGCCCCTCGACGACGGCATCCGCACGCGCCAGCCCCGACTCCGGGTCCGCGAGCGCCCGTACGTGCGGCAGCAGCCGCGGGTCCAGCCACGGCTCGCCCCGCTGCACGAACTCCGGGTAGACGCAGAGGCGTTCGCGCAGTTCGAAACCGACGGCCGCGGATTCCGCGGTCAGCAGGTCGATCTGCGGCCACGGACGCTCCGGGTTGACGTGGTCGATGGTCAGGGGCGAGACGCCGCCCCAGTCGTCGATCCCCGCGCCGATCAGCCGCCCGTACTCGGAGTCCACCAGGTTCGGCGGCGCCTGGAGGCAGGCCGCGGGGCCCATGATGTGCCGGGCCACCGCGACCGTGGCGACCAGCTCGTCCAGCTCGGCGTCCGGCATGCCGCGCATCGCCGTGTCCGGCTTGGCGCGGAAGTTCTGGATGATCAGCTCCTGGATGCCGTGATAGGCGCGGGAGATGCGCCGCAGCGCGAACAGCGAGTCCGCGCGCTCCTCGTACGACTCCCCGATCCCGATCAGGATCCCGCTGGTGAAGGGGACGGAGGAACGGCCGGCGTCCTCCAGCACCCGCAACCGTACGGCGGGCTCCTTGTCCGGTGAGCCGTGGTGCGGCCCGCCGGGCTCGGACCACAGACGGGTCGCGGTGGTCTCCAGCATCATGCCCATCGACGGGGCCACCGGCTTCAGCCGCTGGAAGTCCGTCCACGACATCACCCCGGGGTTGAGGTGCGGGAGAAGCCCCGTCTCCTCCAGGATGCGGATCGAGATGGCCCGTACGTACGCGATCGTGTCGTCGTACCCGTGCGCGTCCAGCCACTCGCGTGCCTCGGGCCAGCGGTCCTCGGGCTTGTCGCCGAGGGTGATCAGCGCTTCCTTGCAGCCGAGTTCGGCGCCGCGGCGGGCGATGTCGAGGACCTCGTCCGGGGACATGAACATCCCGTGGCCGGCCCGGCGCAGCTTGCCGGGGACGGTGACGAAGGTGCAGTAGTGGCATTTGTCCCGGCACAGGCGGGTGAGCGGGATGAAGACGCTCTTGGAGTACGTGATGACGCCGGGGCGGCCCGCCGCCGCCAGGCCCGCGTCGCGCACCCGGGCGGCGGAGGCGGTGAGGTCGTCGAGGTCGGCGCCGCGGGCCTGGAGCAGCACCGCGGCCTCGGTGACGTCGAGGGCAACGCCCTCACGTGCACGTTTGAGGGCGCGACGCATGGAGTTCTCGGTGGGGCCGGTTCCAGAGGTCGCGGAAGTCGTCATCCTTCGAGCATACGATCGTGGTGATCAGGGACCACAGGGCGCAGGCGTATTCCCCCGGTGCGACGGGTCGCCTTCCTCCCGTGCGACAGGCCGTCTTCCTCCCGTGCGACAGGTCGCCTTCCTCCCGTGCGACAGGCCGTCACGGACTGGCACCGGTACGGGAGCCTCCGCCCGGCGTCGGCCACACACTCCACTACAGGCGCACCAGCCACGCGTCGGGCCTGCCCGGCACGCCGTCTGCGTCCAAGCGAAAGCTGTGCATCCCTTTCTCTTGCACCGCAGTTCACGACCGCATACAAGCCTTGTACAAGTTGGCCTGCACCGCCCGCCCATGTCAGTCACGACGTCTTGGGAGCAGCAGCATGTGTGAGGACGATCAGGGCACCGACAGCACCGACAGCGCTGACGGAATCAACGGCATGGGCAGACGCGCCCTGATCGTGACGGGAGGGGCTGTCGCGCTTACGTTGGGGAGCGTGACCTTCTCACCTGGCTATGACGCGGAAGCAGCGAGCGAGCTGGAGACGAGGACGGTGCGCGGCACGCTGCCCACCGGCTCGCCGGACTTCGTGTACCTCCCCGTCGAAGTCCCGGCGGGCGTACGGGAGATCAAGGTCTCGTACACCTACGAACGGCCGTCCGTCCCGGCCGGCACGCAGGGCAACGCCCTCGACATCGGCGTCTTCGACGAGCACGGCACCGAACTCGGCGGCAAGGGCTTCCGCGGCTGGTCGGGCGGGGCCCGCACGGAGTTCTTCATCCGCGCGGACGACGCGACGCCGGGCTACCTCCCGGGACCGGTCCGCGAGGGCACCTGGCACATCGCCCTCGCCCCGTACACGGTTTCGCCGCAGGGACTGCCGTACGAGATCACGATCACGCTCACCTACGGGGACCCGAGTCCGGCCGTGAAGCCGGTGTACCCGCCCGCGCGGGCGAAGGGCAGGGGCCGCGCCTGGTACCGCGGCGACTGCCACCTGCACTCGTGGTACTCGGACGGCCGCCGCACCCCGGCCGAGATCGCGGCCCTCGCGCGCGCTGCGGGCCTGGACTTCATCAACTCCTCCGAGCACAACACCACGTCCGCGCACGCCCATTGGGCGGACCAGGCGGGTGACGACCTGCTCATCATGGTCGGCGAGGAGGTCACCACACGCAACGGTCACGTCCTCGCCCTCGGCACCGACCCCGGCACCTTCGTCGACTGGCGCTACCGTGCCCGCGACAACCGCTTCGGCAAGTACGCCCGGGAGATCCGCCGCTCCGGCGGCCTGGTCGTGCCCGCCCACCCGCACGCCACCTGCATCGGCTGCAACTGGAAGTTCGGCTTCGGGGAGGCGGACGCCGTCGAGGTGTGGAACGGCGCGTACGGCCCCGACGACGAGGTGGCCCTCGCGGACTGGGACGGCATGCTGGTGGCAGCGGTGCGGGAGGGCCGCGGCTGGATCCCGGCCATGGGCAACAGCGACGCCCACCGCGACCCCGACCCGGTCGGCCGCCCGCAGACCGTCGTCCTCGCCGACGATCTGACCCGCGAGGCCATCCAGGACGGCATCCGGGCGGGCCGCTCCTACGTGGCCGAGTCCCGGGCCGTGTCACTCACCTTCTCCGCCAGCGGGTCGAAGGGCGAGCACGCGGGCATCGGCGAGCGGCTGAAGGTGGACAAGGACACCCCGGTCACGCTCCGCCTTGAGGCCACCGGCGCCCCCCGCTGCACGGTCCGCTTCGTCACCGACCAGGGCGTCCTGTTCACCAGCGACCCACTGCCCGTCGACGGCGCCGGCACGGTCGAGTGGCGTACGACGGCTTCGTACGCGGCGTACGTACGGGCCGAACTCCGCCACGAGGTGGTGCTCGCGCCGTTGCCGGGGGCGCTGGCGGCGTTCACGAATCCGATCTTTCTGGGGCGTTGACGTCGGAGGCGTGGGGTGCCGCCTGATGCAGGAGGGTATCCGCTCGGCACCGTGTTGCTGCACACTGCACGGAGTACCCAGAGTGTCCGGTGTATTCCTCTGTGTGACAGGAGAGTTCTGTGTCTTCACCGCGTCACGGCGTCCTCGTAGCCATCACCGCATCGACGTTCGCCCTCGTGGGGCTTACGGCTCCGGCGGCCACCGCGACTCCCTCCGGACTCGCCGAGTCTGCCGCCGCCGCGGCCAGGGCGGCCGCCGCCTACCCCACCAACCCCTTCGACGCGACCTACGGAGCCACCTACGCCCGTGGCACCCTGACCTGGCAGAACCGCTCGGTCGGCGTCTCCGGGAACCAGCGAGCCCTCACGGCCAGCGGGTGCCGTAAGACGTACGTCTTCACCTACGACTCAGGCGTGAACGAACTGGACGTCAGGAGCAGCACCGCGGTGTGCAACG
Organism: Streptomyces sp. NPDC058470; assembly: GCF_042721055.1. Lineage (NCBI taxonomy): Bacteria > Bacillati > Actinomycetota > Actinomycetes > Kitasatosporales > Streptomycetaceae > Streptomyces > Streptomyces sp. NPDC058470. The sequence continues at coordinate 62,487 of NZ_JBHXMF010000019.1, read as the reverse complement.
GCATCGCACCGCTCTCCTTCAGCGTCCCTGCGGATGTCCCCGGCGGGGCCGCCTTCACCACCGTCTGCCTCACCGACGGAGCAGGTGCCGCGCTCAAGTGCGTGGCGTATGCCCGATCCGACGCGTCTGTTGCCTGATCCGCACCGGACAGGTCCTAGGTATCGCTGTCGAACGCAACGTGCAAACAGTTCCGGGCCGTCGCCACACGGTTCGACAAGCTCGCCACCCGCAACGAGCCGGGACTGCAGCTGAGTTCGCTCATCTGGTGGCTACGCGATCTGGTGCCGTGACCACCGGGCGAACAGGCTTCGCCGCCTGGGAGGTTGAGTCGTGAACGCCGTTTGCGGAACACCCAGCGCATCGAGCCGTGACATGAGCCGAACCTCTTGCTCTGACGTGACAGCGATCCACAGGGCTGTACCCGTGTCGCCGGCGCTGAAGATCGCTCGACCCTGTCGCCACGCCTCGGCATGAATCGTGTAGGGAGCCAAGGCGAGAAGCACGTCGAACTGCGTGTCGTCGCAGACATCGACGTCAATCCCCATGCCAGGATCACCTTTCGCAGACCGGACGCCCTCGGCCACCTCGTTGGCGGCCATCGACAACACCTGCTCGTACGCGGGCGCCACTTCCGGTGGCCATGCGATATCGCTGTAGGCATCGACGTGAGCCGTCTCGATGCTGTCTCGCAGGACACGAAGCGCCTCGCGGTGAACGCGTACCACGTCTGCCGCCTCCAGGCCGTCTCGGAGGAACAGGTCTCGACGTGGTTCATCGGCTCCACTGGTCATGCGGCTCAGCCTTTCACGCGCCGATGTCGTCCGTTTGAAGGGCCTGACCGGCTGCGGCTGCCGTTGTAGCCGCGCAGCTGACGACTTCACTCGCCCACAGTTTGATCATTTATCAGACAGGGCCTAGCCGCAGTAGGTGTCCCGGCGAGGCCGTTCCCCCGTCGCCAGGTAACGGGAGACGATCCGGTCGCCGCACTCGTTGCCGTTGGCGAGGTAGGCGTCGTGGCCGGTGGAGTTCACGGTCACCATGACGGCGCGTTTGCCGAGGGCGGCGCGGAGCTTCAGGGCGCCGCTGAGCGGGGTGGCCACGTCGCGCTGGTTCTGGACGAGCAGGACGGTGGACGGACCGCGATCGGTGATCCGTACGGGATTCTCCTTCAGCGGATACGGCCAGGCGGCACAGGCCGTCGCGTTCCTCGGCATCCCGGCGGTCAGTGGATACTTGGCCCGGCTCTCGTCAACTCCCTTCTGGTACGCGGATGTTGACCTGGGCCACTCTTCGTCGTTACAGAAGGTGGCGATGGCGACGGCGAGGCCGTTCTGCAGCAGCGGCTCGGGGGGCGCCTCGGGCGCGGGCGGGACGGTGCCTTTCTGCGCGGCCAGGATCAGCTGGGCCAGAGCCGGAAACCCGTCGTCGGGGTCGTAGAACGTGTCGACCATGGTCTGCCGGAGCACATTCCCGTTCAGCTCCGCCGGATTGGCCCCGGGCCATGGGATCGGCTCACGATCCAGCCGTGCGGCGAGCCGCAGGAACAGCGTCCGCACCCCGGTCGCCGTATCGGCCAGCCGGTACGGATTCCCGGGCGCAGACGCCCACTTGGCGAACTCAGGAAAGACGTCCTCGACACCGGTCTCGAACCCCGCCCACAAGGCACGGGAAACCTGGCCGTGTTCGGGGTCGCCATTGCCGTCCAGGTTGCTGTCCAGCACGAAGCGGTCGGTGCGGTGCGGGAACAACTGGCTGTAGACAGCGCCGACATACGAGCCGTACGAGTCACCCCACGCGGACAGCTTCCGCTCGCCCAGCGCCGCCCGGATACGGTCGATGTCACGGGCGTTGTCGGCACTGCTGATGTGCCGAATCAGCTCGCCGCCGTCGCGTGCGCAGGCGTCGGCCATCCGCCGGGCGGTGACCATGTTCTCGGTGACCGACCCGTCCGGGGCGGGCCAGGGGAAGAACGTGGACCTCGCAAGGTCGTCGGCTTCGAGACCACAGCTGACCGGCGCGGAACGGCCGACCCCCCGGGGATCGAACCCGATCAGGTCGTACGCGTCCCGCACCTCCTGTGGCAGCTTCTGTCCCTTCCCGGAGAGTTCGTCGAGGCTGCCGCCGCCGGGCCCGCCGGCGATCAGCAGCAAGGCCCCGCGGCGTACGGCCGGCTTCTCGCTGGGGATACGGGAGACGGTGATTCCGATCTTCTTGCCACCGGGATCGGCGTAGTCGATCGGTACGTGCACGGTCGCGCACTCCTGCCGGGGATCGAGCCCGCTCCCCTCACACTTCGCCCAGTCGAGGGGCTCAGGAGTAGAGGTGGCCACGGCAGCCGTCGCGGTGAGCGGCGCGGTGACGCCGAGCACGACGGACGCGGCCACGATCAGGGCGACATTTCGCGTGGTCTTCGTCATACCGAAGAGCTTCGCCGCCCGCCCCCCACCGTCACATCCCGCCAACCCCCCTATGCCTCCTGGGGTTTACCGCACGGATCTCGTAGGGCCTGCCCGAACGCGCCGACGTCGGCCGCCGGGTTCACCTCCCCGGGGCGTTACTGATCCACGACCTGTGGATCACGGAAGTAGTACACGACCGTCACGCCCATGCCAGGGGTGTGCGTGTAGACGACGGTGATCGCTTCGGCGGAGTCGTGAGCAAGCGGTGTGGTGTACGTGTACTCCACGGAGGGCGGGCGCCAGTCTGGGATCTCGCGCCCCGCCGTCGGGTCCCGTCCGATGACCATGAGTGCGTCCCGGACCACTTCCCGCTCCCCCACCGTGAGGTCTCCGAACGCCTTCTTGGCGGGCTCGGCCTCCTCCAGCGGGATATCGCTCATGTGCCGGAGCCTCCGGCGCGTTCCTCTTCGAGGGCTGCCATGATCTCGGGCGAGTTCCTGATGTGGACGCGGTGCCGATAGGCCCGTACCACGGCCGCGGCGCCCTCGAAATCGTTGGTGGGGGCGGCTCCTATGGCCGCCGCCAGCTCGTCCTCGAACCGCTCCCGGTCGCCGGGAAACCCGTAACGGCTGAGCGCGCCGCGCAGGTCGTCCACGGTCCGGATCTCGGGGAGGGGCATCGCTCCCCAGCCGTGCTCCGGCTGTGCGCTCGCGTTCATGGTCTGCTCCTGACGAACGGGCATCGCTCCACCTCCCAGTATGGCGCCGCCCAGGCGGGACGGACATCGCTCCGTAGCCCGCACAGCCCCGCTCACCACGTCGCCACCCCGCGCCCGCACTCGGCCCACAGCAGCTTGCCGCCCTTCGACGCGCCCAGTTCGCGCAGCACGGACGCGCCCCACGCGTCGGCGCAGGCCCGTACGAGGTGCAGGCCGCGGCCGTGCTCGGCGGTTTCCGCGGCAGGTGGGGGTACGTCGCCGAAGCCGGACGGGACTCTCGGGTCGGAGTCCCATACGGCGACCCGTACCCGGTCCGACTCGGTCGAGAGGACCCGGAGGGCGTACGGGCCACTGGTGTGACGGTGCGAATTCGTCAGCAACTCTGCCGCCAACAGTTCTGCCGTGGTGGAGAGTTCGGACATTTCATGGGCGGCCAGAATCAGCCTGAGGGTTCCCCGGGCGATGCCCGGAGCCCGTGGATCGTGCGGAAGTTGCAGGGTGTAGGACCAGGGCGGCGATACGGTTGCCATGGAAGTTTCCGATCACGAGAGGGAGTTGGGGTCGTTGGTCTGCGGAGCCCAGTGACGATGCCGCTCCGTCGAGCGGGGTACTCCCGGGCGGGGCGCCTGGGAACGAAGATAGGGCACGCACAAATAACTTTTGGCGAATCCGGGAAAATTTCGAGAGACTTCGCTCGTGTGAGTGACACACCAACTCGGCGCAGAGCCAGAGGAGTTCACATGCCCCCAAAGCCCTCGGCGTCGGCCCGCCGCATCCGGCTTGCCGTCGAGCTGCGCAAGATGCGCGAACGAGCAGGCATGACGGCAACCGAGGCAGCCCGCACGCTCGGGGTCAGCCAGGGGCAACTCAGTAACATCGAGTCGGCACGGTTCGGCGTCAGCCCCGACCGCCTCAGGGCGATGGCCCGCACGTACACATGCTCGGACCAGGCTTTCGTCGAAGCCCTGGTCGACATCGCGACCGACAAGACGCGTGGCTGGTGGGAGGCTTACCGGGAGGTCCTGCCGTCGGGCCTGCTCGACCTCGCTGAACTGGAGCACAACGCCACCGCCGTGCGCACGGCGTACACCACCCACATCTCAGGGCTGCTCCAAACTCACGACCACGCCCGCGAGATCTTCCGCCACGTGATCCCGGCGCCCACGCCACCGGAGGTCGAGCACCGCGTCTCACACCGCATCAAGCGGCAGGACGTCATCTACCGGGCAGACCCGATCCCGTACCGGACAGTCATCCACGAAGCGGCCCTGCGCATGCGCGTCGGCGGCCGGGACGTTGCCCGTGCCCAGCTCCAGCACCTGCTCGACATGAGCGAGCGTGAACACATCACCGTACGAGTGGTCCCGTTCGACGTCGGTGCGTTTCCCGGGTCGGGCCAGTCCATCAACTACCTTCACGGTCCCGTCCCGCAGCTCGACACCGCACAACTCGACCAGTTCCACGGCCCCGTACTCCTGGACGCCGAAGCGCTCTTGGAGAAGTACCGGAACCTGCTCGACATCGTGGAGGCCACCGCCCTGAGCCCCGAGAAGTCCCGGGACCTGATCCACGCCATCGCCCACGACCTGTGAAGGAGCCCCATGTCCACGCATGACTGGCAGAAGTCGTCCTACTGCCAGGAGGGCGACGCCTGCGTCCACGTCGCCGCCACCGCAGAAACGGTCCATCTGACCGAAAGCAGCGACCTCACCCGAGCCATACTCTCGACCCACCCCGACACCTTCGCCACCCTCCTCCGAGCCCTCAAGAAGAACGACGACTGAACCGCCACCCGGGTCCACCACCGGGTCCACCGACGAAAGAGCCCCACATGCCCCGCCACCACGAGCTCAAGTTCCGGATCGTCACCTCGCTCCAGCGGCGGATCGGGAACCCCGTCATGAAGCTGCTGCCGTTCCAGACGCTCCTGGAAACGACCGGGCGCAAGTCGGGGCTGCCGCGCCGGACCCCGGTCGGCGGGCGGCGCGTCGGGCACGAGTTCTGGATCGTGTCGGAGTACGGCGAGAAGTCGCAGTACGTGCGGAACATCAAGACCGATCCGAGGGTCCGGGTGCGCGTCAAGGGGCGTTGGCACGAGGGGACGGCCCACCTGCTTGCCCGGGACGACGCCCGCGAACGGCTCAGGTCCCTGCCCCGGCTGAACAGCGCCGCGGTCCGCGCGGTCGGTACGAACCTGCTGACGGTGCGGGTGGATCTGACGGACGGCTGATCCGCACTGTGGCCCCACGCTCTCCTCTCGGCGACCGTTGACAAAGCGGAACGCTGTTCCGTATCGTAATCGGAACAGCGTTCCGCTTCAGCGTACCCAAGTTCCTGAAGCCGGACGCTCCTGACCGCCTGCTCCGTCAACGGCGGCAGGCAGCTGCCATCGCACGGCCGGCCTCTGAATGGACCCAGCAACATGACCGAATCGACTCACCCCACCGACCCCTTCAGCTCGCCCACTCCCGTCCTCTCGGTCGGTCCGGTGGTGCTGCCGGCTCCCGCCCGAGCCGTGGACCTGGAGGTACGGGTCTCCGCCCCCGTGACCGGGAACGACCTGCCGGTCATCCTCCTCTCGCACGGGCAGGGCTACTCGAACCACCTCTCCTCCCTGAACGGCTACGCCCCCCTCGCCGACTTCTGGGCGGCCCACGGCTTCGTCGTGATCCAGCCCACCCATCTGAGCTCCAGGACGCTGAGCCTGGATCCCGAGACCCCGGGGGCGCCGCTGTTCTGGCGTTCACGGGCCGAGGACATGAAGCGCATCCTCGACCAGCTCGACGTGATCGAGGCCGCCGTACCGCAGCTCGCCGGGCGTCTGGACCGGAGCAAGGTCGCCGTGGCCGGGCACTCGATGGGCGGGCACACCGCGAGCCTGCTGCTTGGCGCCCGGCTCACCGACCCGGAGGACGGAACGGTGGTGGACCTGGCCGACTCCCGGGTCAAGGCGGGCGTACTGCTTGCGGCGCCCGGCAGGGGCGGCGATGCCGTCAGCGAGTTCGTGGCCGAGAACTACTCCTTCTTCCTGACCATGGACTTCTCCAAGATGGCGACGCCCGCACTCGTGGTCGCCGGCGACAAGGACACCTCCGCCCACCTGACGGTCGCGGGCCCGGACTGGCACGCCGATCCGTACGTCCTCTCCCCCGGCCCCAAGTCCCTGCTCACCCTCTTCGACGCGGAGCACGGGCTCGGCGGGGTCTCCGGATACGACGTCGCCGAGACCACGGACGAGAACCCGGCGCGAGTGGCCGCGGTCCAGCGGCTCACCTGGGCCTACCTCCGCAGCGAGCTCAACCCCGGGGACACCGCCTGGCAGACGGCGCGTGACGCACTGACGGCCGACCCCGACCCGCTCGGACGCATCGAATCGAAGTAGGCCGGACGCTCCCTAGACCAACTGCACCCTGCGGTCCAGAACGGCCGAATGAATACCGACGGACGTCTCCCGCATGTACGCCGTCCGCAGTTCGTGCGCTTTCCGGTATTCCTCGGTCGCGAGGGCCTCGCGCATCTCCTTCTCCGACTCGAAGCCGATCCGCACGATCGCGTCGATCGGCTCCTCCTCCCCCTCCGCCCCGAGGTCCGTCAGGTAGTACTGCACGTACTCCTTGACCTGGGGAAGTGCCACATAGGTCGGTCCGTACTCCAGTTCCATGAACCGGCGGAAGTCCTCCGTGGAAATCTCCGGGCGCTTCCTGATCACCGTCATCAGCCTGAGCATGCCGCCACCACCTTCCTGAACACCTGTTCATTGCACGCTACCATGAACGAGTGTTCAATGAATCAGTGGCCAAGGCAGACAACCGCGACCTGCGCTCCGAGCTCGTTGCCGCCGCGATCGGCATGCTGGCGGAGCCTCAGGCGGTGGCCGTTCCGTCGCTGCGCTCGATCGCCCGGGCCTGCGGGGTGGCCCCCTCGGCCGTGTACTGGCACTTCCCCTCCGAGGCGGACCTGCGCTCCGCGGTGCTCGACGCCGAATACACCTCGCTGGTCGAAGCGGTCGAGTCGGCCCTCGACGCCACGGACGAGGCCGACAACCAGCTGGTCGTGGCCGGCGACGCCTACATCGCCTGGGGCGCCGCCCACCCGGGCGCGTACCAGCTCCTGTTCGAGAGCAATGACGCACTGCCGGAGACCAGAGCCGCGCACGGCCCCCGCCTCCAGGCGCGCATCGTCGAACTCGCGCGGCTCGTCGACCCGGACGCGCCCTTCGCCTCCGCGCTCCTGTTGTGGTCGGCATGGCACGGTGTCGTCTCCCTTCGGCTCCACAAGGCCGAGTGGGACTGGGGAATGACCGCACAGGAAGCAAATCGCCGACTGGTTCAAGCATTGGCGACCAGGAGGACCAGTGCCACCGATGCGGACAGGCCCGCCGCTCTCTAGGAAGCCGCCTTGCTGGTCGTAGCCATCAACAAGTGGCCGCGGCTGGCACTTTCATCACACGCCCTGACCCTGCTCGTACAACCCGTCGAGCCGGTCCAGGTGTGCCGGCGTCAGCTGGAGCTGTGCGGCGGCGAGGTTCTCCTCCAGGTGGTCGATACGGGCGGTGCCCGGGATCGGGAGGATGACCGGTGAGTGGGCCAGCAGCCAGGCGAGGGAGAGCTGGGTGGGGGTGGCGCCGAGTTCGGATGCCACGGCGGCGACCTCGGCTCCGAGCAGTCTTCGACCTGTAGCCATGCAGGGCTCGACCTGCTCACCCCTGCCAAACGATCGCCTGCACCTCGCTGTACGCGTGCAGTGCGTACGACCCCACGTCCCGGCCCACCCCGCTCTTCTTGAACCCGCCGAACGGGGCCTCCATGTTCCGGCCGACGGTGTTGACGCCGACGCCGCCCGCGCGGAGGCGGCGGGCCACGCGGAAGGCGCGGGCGATGTCGCCGGACCAGACGTAGTCGATGAGGCCGTAGTCGCTGTCGTTGGCGAGGGTGATGGCCTCCTCCTCGTCATCGAAGGGGACGACCACGACGACGGGGCCGAAGATCTCCTCGCGGACCACCCGCATGTCCGGGGTGCAGTCGGCGAGAAGGGTGGGGGCCACGTAGAAGCCGCGGTCGAGCGGGGGCCGTACGCCGCCCGCGACCACCTGCGCGCCTTCCTTGCGGCCGAGTTCGACGTAGGACTCGACCCGGTCGCGATGGGCCGCGGAGATGACCGGGCCGACCACCGTGCCGGGGGACCGTGGATCGCCGACCTTCAAGTGACCGGCGTACGCGGCCAGTTGCTCCACGAGCCGGTCATGTACACCCCGCTGCACCAGTACCCGCGTCGGCGCCGTGCAGATCTGCCCGCTGTAGAAGGAGAACGTCGTCCCGATCCCCGACACGGCCGACTTCAGGTCCGCGTCGTCGAAGACGACCGCCGCGCCCTTGCCGCCCAGCTCCATCAACTGCCGCTTCATACCGCGCCCGCACACCTCGGCGATGCGCTGCCCGACGGCGGTCGAGCCGGTGAAGCTGACCATGTCGACGTCCCGAGAGTCGACCGCCGCCTCACCGACCTCCACCCCTGTGCCGCTGACCACGTTCACGACGCCCGGCGGGACGCCCGCCGACTCCAGGGCCTCCGCCATCCGGTACACGGAGAGGGGGTCCTGCGGGGCGGGCTTCACGAGCACCGTGTTGCCCATGGCGAGGGCGGGGGCGATCTTGCCCGCCGGGTTGGCCCAGGGGTTGTTGTACGAAGTGATACAGGTGACGACGCCGACGGGCTGGCGGACGGCCAGGGCGCCCATGACGGCCGCCCCGCCGAACGGCCCGGCCTCGTTGATCTGCGGCGGCAGCGGCTGCTCGACGGGTTCGACCTTCGCGTACCGGCGGAAACGGGCCATGCCGACGCCCACCTGCATCGCGCGGGCGGTCCCGGTGGTGGCACCGCTCTCGGCCTGGGCGAGTTCGGCGTACGGGAGGAGGTTGCGGCGGATGATCCCGGCGGCCCGGTCGAGGACGGCGGCGCGCTCCTCGGCCGGCGTGCGCGACCACGTCCCGAAGGCCTCGCGGGCCGCGGCGGCGGCCGCGTACACCTGCGCCCGCGAGGCCTCCGGCGCCCGCCCGACGACGCCCTCGGTCGCCGGGTCGGTCACCTCGTAGAACCCGTTGTCGGGCTCCACCCACGAGCCACCGATGAACAACCGCTGCTCTTCGTAGGTCACTTGGTGCTCACCGTCTGCGTGTCCCGCCCGGACCTGAGCACCTTCCCCGGCACCGCACCCGTCACCTCGTCACCCCGGATCGCCTCAATGCCGTTGACCCAGACGGCCGTTATGCCGATCGCCTTCGAGTCGAGGCGCGGACTGTCACCCGGCAGGTCGTGCACCAGGGTGGCCTTGCCGGCGTCGATCCGTTCCGGGTCGAAGAGGACGAGATCCGCATGCCAGCCCACCTCCAGGCGCCCCCGCTGCCGCAGGCCGAAGAGCCGCGCCGGGTCGTCCGTCAGCATCTTCACGGCCTGCTCCAGCGTGACGAGCTTCCGCCCGCGCAGACAGTCACCGATGAAACGGGTCGTGTACGGGGCTCCGCACATGCGGTCCAGATGGGCGCCCGCGTCGGAGCCGCCGAGCATGACGTCCTCGTGCCGCCAGGTCTCCTGGCGCAGCGCCCACGAGTCGGGGTCGTTGTCGGTCGGCATCGGCCACAGCACCGTACGCATGTCGTCGGCGGCGCAGATCTCCACGAGGCACTCGAAGGGCTCCTGGCCGCGCTCGGCGGCGATGTCGTCGACGACCCGTCCCATGAGGCCCTCGTTCGCGGCGCTGTAGGTGTCCCCGATGACGTACCGCCCGAAGTTGGCGAGCCGCCGGAAGACGCCCGCTTCCTTGCCGGCGGCCCGGCGCAGCATCTCGGCGCGCACGTCCGGGTCGCGCAGGCGGGCGATCCGCTCGGGTACGGGGAGGGCCAGCACCTCGCCCCAGCCGGGGATGAGGTTCAGCGCGCAGAAGGTGCCGAGCGACATGTTCATGGGGGTGAGGATCGGCATGGTGAGCGCGACGATGCGGCCACCGGACTTGCGGGCACGCTCACTTGCCTCCAGCTGCCGCGGGACGCGCTCGGGGACGGCGGCGTCGATGGTCAGCACGTTCCAGTTCAGCGGACGGCCCGCCGCCGCGCTCATCTCCACGAACAGATCGATCTCGTCGTCGCTGAACTGGTCGAGGCAGCCCGCGACGATCGCCTCGATCTGCGTGCCCTCGTGCTCGCCGACCGCCCGGGAGAGGGCCAGCAGTTCGGCGGGTTTCGCGTGCCGCGAGGCGACCGGCTTCCCGTCTCCGTCGGAGTGCGTGGAGGACTGGGTGGTGGACAGCCCCCAGGCTCCGGCGGCCATCGCCTGGTGGAAGAGCCGCAGCATCTCCTGGAGTTGCTCCTCGGTCGGCTGCCCGCCCACCGCATCCGCCCCCATCACATACCGCCGCAGCGCACAATGCCCCACCATGAAGCCCGCGTTGACGGCGATCCGCCCCTCCAGGGCGTCCAGGTACTCCCCGAAGCCGTGCCAGCTCCAGGGCGCACCCTCCTCCAGGGCGACCAGGGACATGCCCTCGACCCTGGACAGCATGCGGCGCGTGTAGTCGGCGTCCTCGGGTCGGTCGGGGTTCAACGGGGCAAGCGTGAAGCCGCAGTTGCCGCCCGCGACGGTCGTCACCCCGTGGTTCAGGGACGGGGTGGCGTACGGATCCCAGAAGAGCTGGGCGTCGTAGTGCGTGTGCGGGTCGACGAAGCCCGGGGCGAGGACGAGCCCGTGAGCGTCCTCGTTCGTCCTCGCGTCCTCCGTCACCGCCCCGATGACCGCGATACGGCCGTTCCGTATCCCCACATCGGCGGTGTACGCGGGTGCACCGCTCCCGTCCACGACGGTCGCGCCCCTGATCAGATGGTCGAGCATCGCGCGGGAACCCCCTAGACGGCGTTACGGAACCGGGTCGTCCGATGCACCGGATCCGTGTCGATCTTCGGAATCACGTGCTCGCCGATCAGCCTGATCGACTGGAGGGTGTCTTCCGGGGAGATCCCGATCGGCATCCCGAAGCTGAGCTGGTCCGCGCCCGCCTGCTCCCACCGCTTGCACTGGGTGAGCACCTCGGCCGGGTCGCCGCAGATCAACAGCTCCTCAGAGATGAGGAGTTCGATGATCTCCTCGTTGAACTCGGGGAGCGTCTCCGGCCAGACGGGGAAGCCCTCGGGCCGCGGGAAGGTGTCGTGGTAACGGAAGACGAGCGACTGGAGGTAGTGCAGCCCGCCACCGGCGGCGATCCGTACGGCCTCCGCGTGCGTCGGCGCGCAGATGGCCGTCGAGGTCACCATCACGTTGTCGTTGACGAAGTCCCCGACCGGCTGGGCGTCCACGATCGCCGTCTTGTACTGCTCAAGGACCCACTCCATGTCGGAGACCTTCTGCACACTGAAGCCGAGGACCCCGAGCCCCTTGCGGGCGGCCATGGCGTACGAGGGGGGCGACCCGGCGGCGTACCACATGGCGGGGTGCGACTTCCCGTACGGCTTGGGGAAGATCTTGCGCGGTGGGAGCTGCCAGTGCTTGCCCTGGAACCCGGGGTACTCCTCCTGAAGCCACATCTTGGGGAACTCGGCGATGGTCTCTTCCCAGATCTCCTTGGTGTAGTTCATGTCGGTGACGCCGGGTATGAAGCCGAGGATCTCGTGCGATCCTGCGCCCCGGCCGCTGCCGAACTCGAAGCGGCCTTCGCTGAGATGGTCGAGCATGGCGACCTTCTCGGCGACCTTCACCGGGTGGTTGACCTGGGCGAGCGGGTTGAAGATCCCGGAGCCGAGGTGGATGCGCTCGGTGGCGTGCGCGAGATAGCCGAGGAAGACGTCATTGGCCGAGAGGTGCGAGTACTCCTCCAGGAAGTGGTGCTCGGACGCCCAGGCGTACTTGAAGCCGGACTTGTCCGCCTGGATGACGTACTCGGTCTCCTCCATCAGCGCCTTGTGCTCCGCGAGCGGATCGGTCTCGGCCCGCTTGCCCACGTATCCCTGTACAAAGAGCCCGAATTCCAAGGAGGTTCACCGTCCCCACGTCTCTGTCCATCTATCTGACGTACCGTCAGATTCACCTGTCGCCGACTGTTCCACCGCGCCCTTGAGGCGTCAATAGCTGACGTCGCGTCAGCTGCGGGTGTGGGAGGTCAGATGACGCTCACCCCTGCCAGCCACCCCCCGTCGATCACGAACGGCTGCCCGGTGATGTACGAGGAGTCCTCGCCGGTGAGGAAGAGGACGAGCCGGGCCACCTCCTCCGGCCTCCCGATCCGGCCGAGCGGCACGAGCCTGCGGTACAGCGCGTCGACCGCCTCCGCGGACGCCGTACCGTCGGCGGGGTCGCCGTCCGGGTCGAGCAGCGCCGGGTTGCTCATGGCGGTGTCGATGGCCCCCGGGCAGACGGCGTTGACCCGGATCCCCTTGGCGGCGAGCTCCAGGGCGGCCACCCGGGTCAGCCCCACGATGGCGTGCTTGGTGGCGGAGTAGGCGCCCACCCAGGCCATCCCCGTGAGCCCTGCGTACGAGGCGGTGTTCACGATGGTGCCCCCGCCCGCCGCCGCGATCTCGGGCGCGACGGTCTTGATCCCGAGGAAGACGCCGACCTGGTTGACCTGCACGATCTGCTGGAACTCGTCGAGAGGGGTGTTGACCAGCTCGTTGAAGCGCAGGATGCCGGCGTTGTTGACGAGCCCGTCGATCCTCCCGTACGCGTCCCTGGCCACAGCGACGGCCGCCTGCCAGTCGGCCTGCTGGCTCACGTCGAGGTGCACGTACCGCGCACCGATCTCCTTGGCCAGGGTCTCCCCCTGGTCGTCCAGCACATCCGCGAGAAGGACCCGCGCCCCCTCCGCGACGAAGAGCCGCGCCTCCTGCTCACCCTGCCCGCGCGCCGCACCCGTGATGAGGACGACGCGTCCGTCCAGCTTGCCCATGGCTCTCCGTAAGTTGTCGGGCGGCCCGGGAGGGCCGGATGTGGCTCATGACTCCTTCAGCCGAGGTGCGGCCTGTGACTCCTTCAGCCGAGGTGCGGCTTATAGCCCCTTCAGCCGAGGTGCGGCTTATAGCTCCTTCAGCCGAGGTGCGGAGCGACTTCGGCGCCGAACGCCGTGATCTGGTCGGTGAGTTCGGCGCGGCTCCGGCTGCGGAACCGCACCTGTATCTGGTGCACACCCATCGCGCGGTATGCCCGCAGCGACTCGGCGAGCACCTCGGGCGCCCCGTGCAGGGTGCGCCGCCCGACGTCCCAGCCGGGTTCGCCGACGTACAGCGGCTCGGTGATGGCGCCGATGGCGACGGGGTCCTCGATCCCCGCGTCCTGCCTGATCCTGCGGAGCCTGGCGATCTGCTCCGGCAGCCGGTCGCGCGGATCGCCCTGCGGCAGCCACCCGTCCCCGCGCAGCGCGGCCCGGCGCACGGCGGGGGGTGAGGACCCGCCGACCCAGATCGGCACGTGTTCCTGCGCGGGCCTGGGCAGCTGGCCGAGCCCCTCGAAGTCGTACAACTTGCCGTGGTGCACGGGGAATTCATCCGGCCCCAGCGCGGCCCTGAGCGCGTCGATCGACTCGTCGAGGACCGCCCCCCGCCGCTCGAAGTCCACCCCGAGCACCTCGAACTCCTCCTGTACGTGCCCGGCCCCGACCCCGAGAATCAGCCGCCCGCCGCTCAGGTGGTCGAGCGTCGCGTACTGCTTCGCGGTGACCAGCGGATGGCGCAGCCCGACGATCGCGACGTAACTGAGCAGCCGTACGCGCTCGGTCACGCCCGCGAGGAGGGCGAGAGTGGCGACGGGGTCGTACCAGACGGTGCTCATCGCGCTCGCGAGGCGGCGCGGGATGGCGACGTGGTCGCAACTCGCGAGATACGCGAAGCCGGAGCGGTCGGCGGCGCGGGCGATCTCGACGAGGTCGGCCGGTTTCGCGTCCGCCTCCCACGGCTCGGCGTAGATGGTGCTCTGCGACTGGATCGGGAGCTGCATCCCGTAGGCGAGTCGGTCTTGCGGCGGTATGTGCATCGGCACCCCTTGGCTGACGGGCCGTCGTATCAGGGCCCATAGTCGTAGCTGACGGGCCGTCAGACAAGGGGCGTGCATCCTCTTACGGCCTCCAGAGGCCGTCCTCCGCCAGCCCCATTACGGCACCCAGAGGCCGCCCTCTGCCAGCCCCAACAGCTCGATCGCGTTCCCTCGTACGATCCGGTCGACGACGTCCGCGTCGAGGTGCCCCATCTGCGCCTCGCCGACCTCCCTGGACTTCGGCCAGGTGGAGTCGGAGTGCGGGTAGTCGGTCTCGTAGAGGACGTTGCCGACTCCGATGGCGTCGAGGTTCTTGAGGCCGAAGGCGTCGTCGAAGAAGCAGCCGTAGACGTGCTCGGTGAAGAGTTCGGACGGCGGCCGGTGGACCTTGTCGGCGACGCCGCCCCACCCGCGGTTCTCCTCCCAGACCACGTCGGCGCGTTCGAGGATGTACGGGATCCAGCCGATCTGCCCTTCCGCGTACATGACCTTGAGCCTCGGGAAGCGTTCGAACTTCCCGCTCATCAGCCAGTCCACCATCGAGAAGCAGCAGTTGGCGAAGGTGATGGTGGAGCCGACGGCCGGCGGGGCGTCGGCGGAGGTGGACGGCATCCTGCTGCTGGACCCGATATGCATGGCGATGACCGTGCCGGTCTCGTCGCAGGCGGCGAGGAAGGGGTCCCAGTCGTCGGTGTGGACGGACGGCAGTCCGAGGTGGGGCGGGATCTCGGAGAAGGCCACGGCGCGTACGCCACGGGCGGCGTTGCGGCGCACCTCCTCCGCCGCGAGCTGCGGATCCCAGAGGGGAATGAGGGTGAGCGGTATCAACCGCCCCTGGGCGTCCGGCCCGCACCACTCCTCCACCATCCAGTCGTTGTAGGCCCGCACGCACAGCAGACCCAGCTCATGGTCCTTGGCCTCGGTGAAGGTCTGGCCGCAGAAGCGGGGGAAGGTCGGGAAACAGAGGGCGGACTGGACATGGTTGACGTCCATGTCGGCGAGGCGCTGCGGTACGTCGTACGAACCGGGCCGCATCTGCTCGTACGTGATGACCTCGAGCTTGATCTCGTCCCTGTCGTATCCGACCGCGGTGTCGAGGCGGGTGAGGGGCCGGTGGAGGTCCTCGTACACCCACCAGTCCCCTATCGGCCCGTCGTCGCCCGGGTTGCCCATGACGGGCGCGAACTTGCCGCCGAGGAAGGTCATTTCCCTCAGTGGCGCGCGGAGGATCCGCGGGCCTCGGTCCTGGTACTTCGACGGGAGCCGGTCCCGCCAGACGTTGGGGGGCTCCACCGTGTGGTCGTCCACCGAGATGATCTTCGGGAAGGTCTCCATGCTCTGTACGGTAGCGCCGAACTGACGGGCCGTCAGCTCTCTGGTCGGTGCCCGCTCGATTGCGCGGACCGCGTGTGGACCCTGTGAGAGTCCGGAGGCTTGGCACGGCGGCCTGTGATCGCTGTCTCCCACTGCTGACGCATCCGCCATGAACAAGGCAAACTGGCGTCCTGGTACCAACGGTCGGGCAGGGGGACAGCGATGGACGGTGTGCCGCGAGTACCGAAGCAGCGGGGTCGCGAGGAATCGGCGGCGTTGCGCTTCTGTGTGCTCGGCCCGGTGCGCGCCTGGCGCGGGGAGGAGCTCCTGTCCGCGGGGTCTCCGCAGCAACGCGCCCTGCTGGCGGTCCTGCTGCTCCGCGAAGGCCGTACGGTCACCGCCGCCGAGCTGATCGACGCCCTGTGGGGTGACGATCCCCCGGCCCAGGCACTGGCCACCGTCCGTACGTACGCGTCACGGCTCAGGAAGACGCTGGGCCCCGAGATCCTGGTCAGCGAGTCCGGCGGTTACGCGATCCGGCTGTCCGGCGGCGACGGAACGCTCGACCTCGACCTCGCCCAGGAACTCGCCGCCGACGCCGAGAAGGCGCGCGGCACCGGCGACCTCTGCCACGCCCGCGACGTACTGAGGCGCGCGCTGAGCCTGTGGGAGGGCGAGCCTCTGGCGAACATGCCGGGCCCCTCCGCGGATACGCAGCGTGCACGGCTGGAGGAGTTCCGGCTTCAACTCCTCGAATCCTGCCTGGACATGGACCTGGAGCAGGGCTGCCACGCGGAGGCCGTGTCGGAGCTGACCGCACTCACGGCGGCGCATCCGCTCCGCGAGCGGCTGCGCGAACTGCTGATGCTCGCGCTGTACCGCTCCGGCCGCCAGGCCGAGGCCCTCGCCGTCTACGCGGACACCCGGCGCCTGCTGGCCGACGAACTGGGCGTGGACCCGCGAGCGGGCCTGAAGGAACTCCAGGCCCGGATCCTCCAGGCAGACCCGGCGCTCGCGGAACCATCGGCTCCGGCGGCGGAGCCCGCGGCGGCACCGGTCCGCCCGGCCCAACTCCCCGCCACGGTCACGGACTTCACCGGCCGCGTCTCCTTCGTCCAGGAACTGAGCGACGTCCTTGCCGCCGCCTCCTCCGACGCGGGCGAGGGCCGCGTCATGGCCGTCTCCGCACTTGCGGGCATCGGAGGCGTGGGCAAGACGACACTCGCCGTGCACGTCGCCCACCAGTCGCGGGGCGCCTTCCCGGACGGGCAGTTGTACGTGGACCTACAGGGGGCGGGGGCGCGGGCGGCCGAGCCGGAGACGGTACTCGGCGCGTTCCTGCGGGCCCTGGGTACGGCCGACTCGTCCATCCCCGACTCGCTGGAGGAGCGCTCGGCGCTCTACCGGTCGGTGCTCGACGGCCGCCGTGTGCTGGTCCTGCTGGACAACGCGCGGGATGCCGCGCAGGTACGCCCGCTGCTCCCGGGGACGGAAGGGTGCGCGGCCCTGGTCACCTCACGCGTGCGCATGGTGGACCTGGCCGGGGCGCACCTGGTCGACCTTGACGTGATGTCCCCCGAGGAGGCCCTCCAGCTCTTCACGAAGATCGTGGGGCGGGAGCGGGTAGCCTCCGAGCGGGAGGCCGCGCTGGATGTGGTGGCGGCCTGCGGGTTCCTGCCGCTGGCCATCCGGATCGCGGCGTCTCGGCTGGCTGCTCGGCGTACGTGGACGGTGTCCGTACTGGCGGCGAAGCTCGGGGACGAGCGGCGGCGGCTGGATGAACTGCAGGCGGGCGACCTCGCGGTCAAGGCCACGTTCGAGCTGGGGTATGGGCAGTTGGAGCCGGCCCAGGCCCGCGCGTTTCGGTTGCTGGGGCTGGCGGACGGGCCGGACATGTCGCTGGCGGCAGCAGCCGCGGTACTCGACCTGCAGGTCGAGGCCACGGAGGACCTCCTGGAGTCCCTCGTCGACACGTCGCTGCTGGAGTCGGCGGCGCCTGGTCGGTATCGCTACCACGACCTGGTACGGCTCTATGCGCGTTCTTGCGCGGAGCGGGACGAGCAGCCGCCTGGCGAGCGGGATGCGGCTATGTCTCGGTTGTTGGACTTTTACCTGGCCACGGCGGCACGGGTCTACGCGATCGAGCGCCCCGGCGACCGGACCGTGGACCACCTTGAGATGACCCGTCAGAAGGGGCAGGAGTTCAGCGACGACGGAAACGCGCTGGACTGGCTGCACTCGGAGGCGGCCTGCATCCTGGCGTGTGCCCAGCAGTCACTCGGGCCGGGAACACTGCGGCGCGGGGTCGATCTCCTTTTGGTCTCGAAGGACTTGGCGGAGTCGGGCGCCAGCTCCCTGATCTACGAAGCGGCGACCAGAGCCGCGCGGGACGCCGCGGACAGCCTGGGCGACGCTCACGCGGCGGGCCGTGCGCGCGTCACACTCACGCAGGTACTCAGCACCGCAGGCCGTTTCGATGAGGCCACCGAGGAGGCCGATCGCGCCACCACACTCGGCCGGACGGCCAACGACCCGTGGACCAGCGGGAACGCGCCCAACGAGCTCGGCATCATCGCCATCTGCAAGAACGAGCACGCAGCCGGCGAAGCGCACCTCCTCAGGGCGATCGACGCCTTTCGCGCCGACGACAACCGTCCCGGCGAGGCAAGCGCCCTGTGCAACCTCTCACGGGTACTCGTCTCCATGGACCGCACCTCGGCGGGGATAGAGCTCGTCCAACAAGGCATCGCCATCTACGACGAGTTGGGACTCACCCTCCGACTTGCCAACGCGAGGTACGCGCTGGGCATCGCCTTCGGTCACGCAGGACGTGGGCCCGAGGCGTTGGAGCAGCTGACGGAGGCGCTCAAGATATTCGTCGAGAACCGGCAACGCCTGTGGGAAGGGACCACGCACTTCCGTATCGCTCAGGTACACCTCTCTTCCCGCAGGGCCGCCCAAGCGGCGCAGCACGCCGAGCAGGCGCTCAGCACCGGCTGCATCGGTGGTGACTGGATGCGAGCGAATGTGCTGACTCTCCTCGGCAGGTCTCTCGAAGGCCTGGGGCAGGCGGGTCGCGCACGCGTCTGCTGGAACGAGGCGCTCACCATCCACGAGCAGGCCGGGGCGCCCGAAGCTGCTGAGCTCCGCGTCCTGCTCACGCCCGTCGCGGCGGCCTGACCTCGCGCGGAGTGGCGCGTTCATCGAACGTTTATGGGCTGCTGCCAATCTCAGTTCATCGACCCGTCGCGTCGGGGGGCAGACGGATCGGCGTGGGCCTCACACATAGGGTGAACGGCCCTGGAACGCCCGTTCGGCAACCCTCGGGGGAGTTGCCGAACGGGCGTTCTTCACCGCAGACCTTCAATTCCATGGGAGTTCTCAGCCATGAGCGATGACAAGAAGAACGAGGACATCACCACCCTGGACAGCCACGCGCCGGTCCCGCCCGGCACGGATACCACCGAAACCACGGACGACAGCCACGCGCCCGTGCCCGGCGAGGACGCCATCATCACGTTGGACAGCCACGCCCCGGCACCGCCCAAGCCCACCATCACGACGTTGGACAGCCACGCCCCGGCGCCGCCCGTCCTGGGCCTGGACAACAAGTAAAGACCTCCATCTCGACGGGGATCGGCCGCGGTGGCGCGGAGGGGGAGCCACCGCGGCCGAGGCATGTCGAGTGCCCGCTCCACGCCAATCCATGGCGGGAACCGTCCGAGCCCCTGGCCTCGCTGGACTCGCACTCCCCGTAACTCAGCCACTCCCCGATGAGGGCCGAGCCCACCAGGCTCGGCCCTCATCGGCATGCTCGGCAGGCGCCCGGGCTACAGCTGCCTCATCGACACCCACGCCCGAATCATCATGGTTGCCCCAGCTCCCACCAAACCGTCTTGCCAACCGCCCCCCGCTCCACGCCCCACCGCAGCGTCAGCGCATCGAGCAGGGCCAGCCCCCGCCCCGACTCGTCGTCGCCCGTGGCACACAGGAGGACAGGCAGGGCGCGCGGATCGGGGTCGGTCACCTCGACCCGGATCCGGGCACCGTCCGCGCGGATCACCCGTACGCGGACGGGAGTGCCCTCGCCGATGTGCCGGATGACGTTGGCGACCAGTTCGGTGGCACAGATCTGAACGTCCGCGCAGGGTGCGCCGAGGTGCTGACGCACGGCACGTCGCAAGTCCGGCACCGCCTTGGGGAGGGCAAGCAGATCGAGCTCGAGGTGCGGCGGCGCGTTCACTGTCCGGCCGCCTTCCGGAGCACGGCGGTGAGCTTGCGCGCGGTGGCGGTGTTGCAGTTGCCGAGTGCGACCAGCCCCGCCGGAGGCGGATACGTGCCCGCGAAGCTCGGCAGATCCACGCGCAGGGAGGGGAGCGTGATGCCGTGGACGGCGAGGGCTGCGCGGAGTTCGTCCACGCGGCGATCCACGTCGTCGGCGGCGGCGGTGAGGCTGGGGGGTCAGCAACGGCGACGGCGGAAACTGCGTCGAGGTAGCCCCCGGCGTCCCCGGAGTAATCCCGGTCCGCGACTCCAAGTCCCAGACCGGCCCCGTACTCCTCTTCCCCCCCACAGCCTGGACCTCTTTCCTCTCAACCCTGAAACACCAACCCATCAGCCACGAGTAGCGATTGGCAGATTCGTCCCGCCTACCGTCACGAAAACGCCTGGTGGCGCATCCCACCCCTGGTACACATCTGCCAATCCCCCTCAACACCCCGGCCGGCCTTAGTTATCCACAGGGCGAATGAAGGTTGGGGGCTGTGCGGGAACGTGGGGGTGTGGAGCGGGTGGCGTTGAGGGGAATGGTTGATGACGGGGTTTTGCTTGTTTCGCGTGCTCTTGAGGGTGGGTGGCCCAGGCAGACACTCTTCCGGAAGCTTGGGGCGGAGGGATGGACCCGGGTTCGGGCCGGGGCCTGGGTCGAGCCGGGGCGAAGTGTGGATCTTTCCACCCGCCTCCGCGCCGTGCAGCTGCACAAACCGCAGCTCGTGATCAGCCATCGTTCGGCGGCCGCACTGTGGCGGATCGAGGTGCTGAATCTGCCCCAGGGAGCGGCGCGAGGAGCGGTGCCGAGGACGACGGCACAGGGGACGACGGCACAGGGAGCGACGTCACAGGAGACGGCGCAAGAAACGGCCCTGGAGTTCTGTGACCCGACTCTGTCCGTCCGTCGGGAGGGCAACGGGGTGCGTGTATACCGGCTACCCCTCGCGCAGGGTGATGTGGTCGAGCGGGGAGGCCTGCGGATCACCGGTGTCAGCCGCACACTCGCGGATCTGCTGCGAGCCGGGCCCAGGGACGACGCGCTGGTCGCCGTGGAGTCGGCCCTGACCTGGCGCAGGGTCGGCGGAATCCGCCGCGCACCGCTCACGACTCGCGACGCGATCGCAGCCGCGTTGGAAGCTCCTCTGCTCGGGGCAGCCAGAGGCCGCCACCGGCTGAAGCACGCCGACCCGTTCGCCGGCTCACCCGCGGAGACAATCGCCCGTCTGCGCATGCACGACGCGGGCCTCCGTCCGGAGTCCCAGGCCGAACTCCTCACGCCCGGCGGCCGCCGTTGCCGCCTGGACTTCCTCTTCCGGGCCGAGGGACTGGCCGTCGAGATCGAGGGTTACGCCTACCACGGCACCCGCGCGTCCCACCACCGGGACATCACCCGCTACAACCAGGTCCTCCAGTGCCCGGAGGTCCGCCTCCTCCTCCGGTACACCGCGGCGGACGTCTTCGGACGCCCCGCCCAAATCATCGAGGAGATCCACACCGCCCTCACCAAGCTCGGCACGCTCCCCGAGATCCGTACGTTCCGCGGCTCACGAAGCACGGAAACATAGCATCCCCTTGATCGACATGGGCTCAGTCATCGCCTGCGCCCATCCCTCGCAACGTGTCATTGATCGCGTCGTCACCAAGAGCCGGTCCACCGAGGTCGGGGATGTCCAGCAGCCCCATCGGGTCGGTCCTGAAGGCGTACACGGGCCGCCCCGTACGAACCCCGTCACGCACACCGGGGGGGGAACGATGTCCCCAATCGGCACGCCATCCTTGGTGATGGTGACGGTCTCCCCCACCTCAACCCTGGCCATGATCCGCGAGGTCTGCCGACTGAGATCCCGGAGCGGGATTTCCCTGTGACTGCCCATGACCACGACCGTATTACGCGATCCACACCCTGCGAGGCATGCTGAAAAATCTCATCCCCAGGTCACCCCCCTGGCCCGCATGACCCCTCACCGCCCCCGCAACTCCCCCTTCACCACCTTCCCACTCGCGTTCCGCGGCAGCTCCCCCACGAACTCCACCCCCCGCGGCACCTTGTAGTTCGCCATCTCGCGCCGGGACCAGGCGATCAGGTCGTCCCCCGTCACCACGGCCCCGGGACGCCGTACGACATATGCCTTGCCGACCTCTCCAAGGCGCCCGTCCGGGACCCCGATCACCGCGACGTCGGCGACGTCCGGGTGGAGGCCGAGGAGCTGTTCGATCTCGGCGGGGTAGGCGTTGAAGCCGCCCACGATGAACATGTCCTTGAGACGGTCGGTGATGCGGAGGTTGCCGGAGACATCGAGGACCCCGACATCGCCCGTCCGCAGCCAGCCGTCCGCTCCCAGAACGGCGGCCGTCGCCTCCGCGTCCTCGAAGTAGCCCTGCATGACGGTGAAGCCGCGGACGAGGACCTCGCCGGGGGTGCCCGGCGCGAGGGGCTCCCCCTTCGGACCCACCACCCGTACCTCCGTGTCCGGGATGGCCCGGCCGGACGTCGAGGCGATCACGGGCGGGGCGTCTCCACGGCGGCACATCGTGACGATTCCGCTCGCCTCCGAAAGCCCGTACGCCGTCAGGACCGTGTCGATCTTCAGCTCGGCCCGCAGCCGTTCCACGAGCCGCAGAGGAACCACCGCCGCGCCCGTCACGACCAGACGCAGCGCCGAGAGGTCGTGGGCGTCCCGGGACGGGTGGTCCAGCAGCGACTGGTGCAGAGTCGGTGGGCCCGGGAGGACCGATATCCGTTCCGAGGCCACGTTCGCGAGGACCGTGTCCACGTTGAACACCGGTTGCGGGACCATCGTCGCGCCGCGCATCAGGCAGGCCACGATGCCGGCCTTGTAGCCGAAGGTGTGGAAGAAGGGGTTCACGATGAGGTAGCGGTCACCTTCGCGCAGGCCCGCGAGTTCGCTCCAGATCGCGTAGCCGCGCAGAGTCTGCGCGTGGGTGATCACGGCGCCCTTGGGGCGGCCCGTCGTGCCGGAGGTGAAGACGATGTCGGAGGGCGAGGATCCGGAGAGGCCGGCCTCCCGTTCGCGTACGTCCGCCGCGCCCACGCCCTCCCCGGAGGCCAGGAAGTCCTTCCAGGTACGGAAGTCGGCGGGGGCGTCGTCCGAGAGCACGACCACCTGTTCCAGGTGCGGGAGGCCGGGGAGCGGGCCCGCGCCATCGCCCTCCCCCGCGGCCCGCCGCAGCGACGCCACGTACGACGTACCCAGGAACGTGCCCGTCACGAAGAGCAGGCGGGCCCGGCTGCGGGCCAGTACGTACGCCGCCTCCGTTCCCTTGAAGCGCGTGTTCAGCGGGACCAGGACGGCCCCCGCCGACACCGCGCCGAGCGCGGCGACGATCCAGTCGAGGGTGTTCGGGGCCCAGATGGCGACCCGGTCGCCCGGCCGGACCCCGCTCGCGAGACAGGCCGCCGCCGCGCGTTCGACGCGGGCGCCCAACTCCTCGTACGAGATGCGCGTACGGCCGTCGGCCACCGCCTCCCGGTCCGCGAAGCGGGTCGCCGCCGACCGGACCAGTCCCGGGATGCTGCCCCACTCCAGGTCTCCGCGCATCTCACGCCTCCCTGCACCCGAAACGCAACTGCTGACTGACCGTCAGATTAGCTGTAGCCTGACGCCCTGTCAGCAGTCGGGACTCCGTGCGGAGGTGCGCGCACATGGCAAGGACCGCGAAAAGGGCCACTCCCAGGACCATGCCGGGGATCAAGGACGCCACCGCCATCGTCGGGATCGGGCAGACCGCGTTCGCCCGCCAACTACCCGAGTCCGAGAAGGCCTTGGCCTGCCGTGCGGTCCTCGCCGCCCTCGACGACGCCGGGATCGAGCCCGCCGAGGTCGACGGACTCGCCTCTTACACCATGGAGGAGACCGACGAGGTGGAGGTGGCGAAGGCCGTCGGCTTCGGTGACCTCACCTTCTTCAGCAAGGTGGGGTACGGGGGCGGGGGTTCGTGCGCCACCGTCGCGCATCTCGCCGCCGCCATCGCCACCGGGCAGGCGACCGTGGGCGTGGCCTGGCGATCACGGAAGCGGGGCAGCGGGCCCCGGCCCTGGAAGAACACCACGGCCCAACTCCCCATCCCCGCCCAGTGGACACGCCCCTTCGGGCTGCTCAGACCCGCCGACGAGATCGGCATGCTGGCACGCCGCTACATGCACGAGTACGGCGCGACCCGCGACCACCTCTTCAACGTAGCCCTCGCCTGCCGCAACCGCGCCAACCAGAACCCGGCCGCGATCATGTACGACCGCCCGCTCACCCGCGAGATGTACATGACCTCCCGCTGGATCAGCGAGCCCCTCTGCCTCTTCGACAACTGCCTTGAGACGGATGGCGCGTTGGCGTGCGTGGTCGTATCGGCCGAGCGGGCGCGCGACTGCCGACGTCGGCCCGTGTACGTCCACTCCACCGCCCAGGGCCTGCCCGCCCAGCACCACGGCATGGTCAACTACTGGAACGACGACCCGCTCACCGGCCCCGCCTGGACCGCCGCCCGACACCTCTGGAAACACGCCGACTTCACGCCGGATGACGTGGATGTCGCGCAGATCTACGACGCGTTCACGCCCCTCATCCCGCTCTCCCTTGAGGGGTACGGCTTCTGCGCGAAGGGCGAGGGCGCGGGGTTCACAGAGGGCGGTGCGCTGGAGATCGGCGGACGGCTGCCTCTGAACACCGGGGGTGGCGGTCTCTCCGAGGCGTATGTGCACGGCTTCAACCTCATCAACGAAGGGGTGAAGCAGTTGCGGGGCACGAGTACCGCCCAGGTGCCGGGCGCCGCCACCTGTCTGGTCACGGCCGGCGAAGGCGTCCCGACCTCCGCCCTCCTCCTGAGGAGTTGACCATGAGCGACGACGACCACGCCGCCCTGCTCTCCCCCGTCCCCGACGACGACGGCGCCCCCTTCTGGCAGTACGCCGCCCGCGGCGAACTCCGGATCCAGGCCTGCGCCGACTGCGGCGAACTCCGCTTCCCGCCCCGCCCCTGCTGCCCCCACTGCCACTCCTTCGCGAGCGAGTGGCGGAGGATGAGCGGCCGGGGGCGCGTCTGGTCGTACGTCGTCCCGCATCCACCGCTCCTTCCTGCGTACGCCGCGCAGGCCCCGTACAACGCGATCGTCGTCGAGCTCGCGGAGGCTCCGCGGATCCGGCTCGTGGGGAATCTGGTGAGCGGGCCGGGTGCGCCGCTCAACTCCGTCGCGGTGGAACGGATTCGGATCGGCGCGCGGGTACAGGTGGTCTTCACCGAGGCCGGTTCCGATGCCGCCGGGACGTCCGTGCCCCGCTGGGTTCTGGAGCGGTCATGAGCGGCAGCAGCGGTTTGCGCGTCACCACCGACAAGGACACCGGGGTCGCCGTCCTCACCCTCGACCGGCCGGAGAAACTCAACGCCATCGATGTCGAGACGGCCGCGGAACTGGCCTCGGCATGGCGGGAGTTCCGGTACGACGACTCCGTACGGGCCCTCGTCGTCACCGGGGCGGGCGAGCGGGCCTTCTGTACGGGGATCGACCGGGGCATCGACGTTCCGCAGCCCAACTCCCCCTACATGGTGGACGATCCGCTCCTCTCCATCGGGCCGAAGGCGAACGACCTGTGGAAGCCGGTCATCGCGGCCGTCAACGGCATGGCCTGCGGGGGTGCCTTCTACCTGCTGGGGGAATCGGAGTTCGTCGTCGCGGACGAGACGGCCACCTTCTTCGATCCGCACACCACGTACGGGATGGTCAGCGCCTACGAGTCCATCTACATGGCCCAGCGGATGCCGTTCGGGGAGGTGGCGCGGATGGCGTTGATGGGGAACGCCGAGCGGATTTCGGCACGGCGGGCGTATGAGGTGGGTCTGGTGTCCGAACTCGCCGCGCCCGGCGGCGCGTTGGCGGCGGCCGTGGCCTGCGCCACCGTCATCGCGTCTTATCCGGCCGAGGCCGTCCAGGGGACCGTGCGTGCGCTGTGGTCGGCGAAGGAGGCGGCGCGCACGCAAGCACTCGCCCACGCGCCCCATCTCGTCTCCCTCGGCAACCTGCCGAGCGAGCGCCAGGCGGACCTGTTCAGCGCCCGGCGCTCGGCGTTCAGGACCCGTTGACGTCAGGGGGCGGCGGTGGGGTGTTTTTCGCCCCCTCCGCCCCTACCCGTCCCGTACCTGGGGGCTGCCGCCCCCAGACCCCCGCTGTCGGCCTGGACGGCCTCGTCCTCAAACGCCGGACAGGCTGAAACGGGGCGTAGCCCCGGAAGGATGGGACGGGAAGAGGCGGCGGGGCGAACAAAACCCTCACACCGTCCGAGCCGTCCCCGTCCCCTTCTCCGCGTCCAGCGCGTACACGCACCGGTCCTTGCTGCAGGCGTACACGACGCCGTCCTTGACCACCGGGGCACCGGTGATCTCACCCCCGGTGGCGAGCTTCCAGCGCAGCCGACCGTCGTCCGCCTTCAGGGTGTACAGCAGATGGTCGGTGGAACCGAAGTGGATACGGCCCTCGGCGACGGCAGGGGCGCCGACCAGGTCGCCGCCCGCCTGGAAGCGCCACTTGGGGGTGCCGGTGACGGCGTCGAGGGTGTAGAGGCCCTTGCCGCTTCCGACGTGGACGTGACCGGCGGCGACGAGGACCGGTTCGATCGAGGAACGCGACTCCGTCGCGATGCGCCAGCGGTCGCGGCCGTCGGCGGCATCGAGGGCGTACACGGTGCCGAGGTAGTCGGCGAGGTAGACACCGCCGCCGGTGACGGCGGGACCCGGCACGAAGGCCGGCGGGCAGAGGAAGACCGCCGGGGCCTCGAAGTGCCAGCGGACGTGGCCCTTCGCCGCGTCGACGGCAAGGACGCGGGTGCCGGCGGAGACGTACACGTACCCGTCGGGCGCCGCCACGATCCGTACCGGCACTCCGCCGCAGGAGGCCGCGTCACCGATCGGGTAGGACCAGCGCTCCTCGCCGGTACGGGCCTCCAGGGCGCGGAGCCGGGCGTCCTGCCAGACGTACACGGTGCCGTCGTGGACGGCGGGCCCGGCCTCCGGGGACTCGAAGTCGGTCTGGGCGCCGGAGATCTGCCACAGCTTGTGGCCGTTGGCCGCCTCCCAGGCCTGTACGCCGCCGCCGCGCGTGCCGGTGACGACGGTGCCCCTGTCGGCCTTGAGCGAGTACACCCAGGCGTCCGTCGACAGACGCCACAGGTCGCCGCCCTCCCGGGCGTCCAGCGCGAAGAGCGTGGGGCCGTCGGAGGCGTGGATACGACCGTCCGCCACCGACATGGACCAGGCCACGTCGCGCGTCTTGAAGCGGCGCCGGCCGGTCGCGACGTCCAGGGCGTGCACCTCGAAGGAGGTGACGTAGACGAGGTCGTCGGCGACCGCGGGCGTACCCCATACGTCGTTGGACATACGGAAGCGCCACGGCCGCCAGCCGGCCGGGGAGTCCGGCGCGGGGGGCGCGGCGACGGGTGCGGGGTCGGCGCCGTTCACGCCGGCGCGCGGCCGGGACCAGGATGCGGCGAGGCCCGCCTCCGGAGGGGGTGCCTTGACGGCGGCGGCGCGGGCGTCGGCGACGCGCGGACCTGGGCCGATGGGCACCTGGCCGCCCGCGAGACGCACGGGTCCCGTGTCGGGCGCCCCGACGGGCAGGGGGGCGTGCGCGGGCGGGGGCGGTACCCGCCCGCCGCCGCTGCGGCCCACCGACGGCGCGGGCTTCGCGGGCGGGCGGCCCCCTCGGCGCTGCTCGATCAGGGTCACCGCACGCTCGGGCAGCCACGCGGACGCCGTACCGCTGTCGTCGGATCCGGAGCCGTAGAGGTGCGGTGCCAGCTGGGCCTGGAGGTCGGCGGGGTTGGGGCGGCCGGCCGCCTCCATCTTCATACAGGACTCGATGAGGGGGCGCAGTTCCTCGGGCAGGCCTTCGAGGTCCGGGCCCTCCCTGAGCAGCATGAAGACGGTCTCGACGGGGTTCGCGCCATGGAAGGGGGCGTGGCCGGTGGCCGCGAAGACGAGCATCGAGCCGAGCGAGAAGACGTCACTCGCGCCGGTCACGCTGCGCGAGTCCTTCGCCTGCTCGGGCGACATGTACGCGGGCGTGCCGACAGCGACGTTCGTCATGGTCAGACGGGTGTTCGAAACACCGGAGGCGATACCGAAGTCGATCACTCGCGGGCCGTCCTCGACGACGAGGACGTTCGAGGGCTTGAGGTCGCGGTGGACGAGGCCCGCGCCGTGGATGGACTGCAGCGCCTCCGCGACACCGGCCGCCAGCCAGCGCACCGCCTGGGCCGGCATCGGCCCGCACTCATTCACCATTTCTTCCAGCGAGGGCGCGGGCACGTAGGCGGTGGCCAGCCACGGCACGGCCGCGCGCGCGTCGGCGTCGACCACGGCCGCCGTGTAGAAGCCGGACACAGCCCGGGCCGCCTCGACCTCGCGCGAGAAACGGACCCGGAACAACTGGTCCTCGGCGAGCTCCGTCCTGACCGTCTTGATTGCCACGCGCCGGCCGGAAGCCGAGCGCGCGAGATAGACCAGCCCCATGCCGCCGGCACCCAGCCGCCCCAGCACCTCGAACGGCCCGATCCGACGCGGATCGTGCTGCGTCAGCTGATCCACCACTTGCCTGCCACCTCCCCGTACGGGCCACGTCATCCACGTATGAACGCGGCCCCGTGCAGCGTCTCACCACCGCACCGCCATGGCGGCACGCACCCCGATTCTTCCTGTCCGAGCCGATGGTTGCGAACCCGGGGGCGGAACGGGGTGTCCTGGGGCAAAATGGCCGCACTTTCGAGCGCGGCCGAGACACCACCCCCGTATACGGGCCGGACAAGGTTTTTTACGGCCGATACGCCATGTCTATTACAACTCTGCCGCGGCACCTACCGCTGAGACCACTGCGGTCCTGCGGCCAAGACCGGCTAAGACCGCTGAAGCACGGCGAACGACGCGCCCTGATTGTCCGTGACCACCGCCACCCGCCCGTACGACGTGTCGAAGGGGGCCGCCTGGACGCGTCCGCCGAGCCGGTTCACCGTCCCGATCACGGCCTCACAGTCCTCGACGCCGAAGTGCACCAGGAAGTGGGGCGGCATCTCGGACGGGAAGACGTCGGACACGGGGGCCCGGCCGAAGTCGGGGGAGGCGTCGGGGCCGAAGAGGGCGTCCAGGAAGACGGTGCCGTAGAACTGGTCGACCGTCGCCATGTCCCGGGCGTACAGCTCGGCCCAGCAGAAGGTGCCCGGCTCGTAGCGCCTGCCGAATCCGGGGTGGGCGCCGGCCTGCCAGAGGCCGAAGACGGCGCCCTCCGGGTCGGCCGCGAGGGCCCGCGTACCGAAGTCGCCCACCGGCGTCGGCGCGGTGATCAGCCGGCCGCCCTCCGCCTCGATCCGGTCGGCGAGCACGGTGACGTCCGGCGTCGCGAAGTACACCGTCCATACGGTGGGCATCCGGCCGTCCCGCTTGGGCACGAGGGCGGCGACGGGCTCGCCGTGGTGGTGCGCCCGCACAGCCCCTCGTGCCGGAGCCCCGGGTTCGTCCGGGTGGTGCCCCTCCTCGAAGGTCCACCCGAAGAGCTCGCCGTAGAAGCGCCTGCCCGCCGCGACATCGGCGAGCTGTACGTCGATCCAGCAGGGGACGCCTTCAGGGAAGGCGGCGGTGCCCGCGGGCAAAGGGGCGGATTCGGCCATGCGGCCAAGCTAACGGGCCTTCACGCATCCCGCAGAGCATGCGCATCCCTTTGTGCACGGGCACCCGCACCCCCGCGCGAACAGGCACCCACACCCTGTGTGAACAGGCACACACACCCCTGTGGTGAGCACCCGCACCCCATTTGCAGTCGGCCGAATCGCGCTCCGATCACCCCTCGGTAAGCTGACGGCATGACAGGACAAGTGCGTACCGTCGACGGCCGAGTGGCCGGGCGGCGTGGGCAGGCGACCCGGCAGAAGCTGCTCGACTGCCTCAGCGAGATGCTCAGCTCCTCCCCTTACCGGGACGTCAAAGTCATTGATGTCGCCCGGAAGGCGGGCACTTCACCCGCGACCTTCTACCAGTACTTCCCGGACGTCGAAGGCGCCGTCCTGGAGATCGCCGAGCAAATGGCCACGGAGGGCGCCGGGTTGACCCAGCTGCTCGACGGGCGTTCCTGGGTCGGCAAGGCCGGCTGGCAGACCTCGCAGGAACTCGTCGACGGATTCCTGGAGTTCTGGCGGCGCAACGACGCGATCCTCAGGGTCGTCGATCTGGGTGCCGCCGAGGGCGACAAACGGTTCTACAAGATCCGAATGAAGATCCTCAACTCCGTGAACAACTCCCTTACGGACACGGTCACCGAGCTCCAGTCCAAGGGCAAGGTCGACAAGGACGTGAACCCGGCGGCGATGGCCGGTTCCCTCGTCGCCATGCTCGCGGCGGTGGCCTCGCACCAGAGGGGATTCCAGTCGTGGGGCGTCAAGCAGGCTGAACTCAAGCCTAATCTGGCGCTGTTGGTGCACCTGGGCGTGACGGGGAAGAAGCCCACGAAGTAGCCACCCTTCCGGTCGCTTCTCGTCCCGTCGCTATCCCTTCCCGTCCAGTAGTCCAACTCCTGTCATGCGGGCGGCAGTCCATCCATCCATGTGGACTGCCGCCTGCTGCGCTGTGCGCGCGGCACAGGCCCGGGCCGGCCCGGGCCCACCACTGCGGCTGACGGGCTCAGCGCCGTGCGATCCGGAACAACCGGATCTCCCGGTCGATCCGCTCCTGATAAGTGACGTACGGCGGCCAGAACGCCACCACCGCTTTCCAGGCCGCGGCCCTCTCGTCCCCTTCCAGGAGATGAGCGGTTACGGCGATGTCCTCGCCCTTCCAGCTGATCCCGGCGTCCGGATGCGCGAGGAGGTTGGCGGTCCAGGCAGGGTGATCCGGGCGGCCGAAGTTGGAGCCGATGAGGATCCAGCTCCCCGGAACGGCGGCACCTGTGGCACCTGCTGCCGCAGGCTCGGGCATACAGGCCAACGGCGTACGGCGCTCCACCCCACTCCTGGCGCCACGCACGGTGAGGATGACCCCCGGCAGCATCTGCGCACTGAGCAGCACCTTGCCGCGCGTCAGCCGGTGCACCGCGCGGTCCAGCGCGGGAACGACATGCGGGGCGACCCGCGCGAACGTCCGGGTCGAGGAGACCTTCTGCACCAGCCGGGCCCCCGGAACCCGGCCGCCGGCCCTGGCCGTCACCTTGGGCATCACACAGCCACCTCTCCACGACTGCTACTGCTGCTGCTGCTATTACTGCCACTGCTACCACTCCCACTATCGAACAAGTGCGCCATATCGGCGGCGTACCCCCGTAGCCGATGCACCGGCCCGAAGAGCAGCTCGTCACCGGCCGACCGCTTGAAGTACAGATGGGCCTCGTGCTCCCAGGTGAACCCGATACCGCCGTGCAGCTGGATCCCCTCGGACGCGGCGACCCGCAGCGCCTCCAGCGCCTGAGCGAGCGCCAGCCCGCCCACCCGCTCTCCATCGGCACCGGCACCGGCACCGGCACCGACCGCCCAAGCCGCGTAATACGCCGCCGACCGTGCCGCCTGCACGCCCACGTACACATCCGCCAGCCGGTGCTTCACCGCCTGGAACGACCCGATCGCCCGCCCGAACTGCTCCCGCTGCCGCACGTACTCGACCGTCCGCTCCAGCGCCCGGTCGGCGGCACCCACGGCCTCGGCGGCGAGTACGGCGGCGGCCACGTCCCCGACAGCGGCGAGCGCTCCGGTCACATCTGCGCCCTCGTCCCCGAGCAACTCGGCTTCCACATCCCGGAGTTCGATCCGGGCCTGGGGTCGCGTCCCGTCGAGGGACGTCTGCCGGACCCGCACGAGCCCGTCGACATCCCCGTCCCCCACTCGGGTCTCCCCCGCCCGTACGAGGAACAGCAGCGTCCGGGCCCGTACGAAGCCCCCTGTGTGCGCAGCCACCACAAGCAGCCCCGCGCTATGTCCGTCGAGCACCTGTGCCGCCTGCCCATAGAGCCGCCACACACCATCGGCCTGCCGAGCCTGTATGCCACCGGCGCGGCCGCCGCCCGCCCAGTCCCCGCGGTTGTCACCCACCAGCCCGAGCACGGTCGCGAGCCGCGCGCCCGGCACCGCGAGGGCGGCGGTCAGCTCGCCGGAGGCAAGGCACGGCAGCAGTTCAGCGCGTTGGGCCTCGGTGCCCAGGGCCAGGATCAGCGGGGCCGCGAGGACGGCCGTGGACAGGAGGGGGGAGGGGGCGAGCGCGCGACCCGACTCCTCGCAGGCGAGGGCGAGTTCGGTGACGGAGCAGCCGACGCCGCCGTACGCCTCGGGAAGGGCGAGACCGGGCAGCCCGAGCTGTTGCGCGAGCGCGTCCCAGAGCGCGGGGTCGTATCCGTCGGGGCTCCGCACGGCGGCCCGCACCTCCTCCGGCCCGCACCGCTTGACCAGCAACTCCCTCAGCGTGCGCCGGATCTCCTCCTGCTCGGCGGTGAAACGGGCGTCCATGGCGGACTCCTCCCCAGATCTGACGGACCGTCATATTAGGCCTGCGCCAGAGGAATGCACAGGCCTGCACCACGTGAATACACAGGCCTGCAGCACGCGCATGCACGGCCACGCACCATGGAACGCAAGGCCCGCGGTGTGGAAACACACAGGCCTGCACCACATGAACGCACGCCCCCGCAACGCCGGAGCGCACAGGCCCGTGACACCCTCCCCTACCCACCACCACCTGATGTACCGTCAGATTCATGACGCCAGGAACTCCCCCCGAGGCCAGGGCTTCCGGTAGGCGCAAGGTCGCCGTCGTCGGCGTATCCCTCTCCGACTGCGGCCGCGTCGACGAGGCGACCCCGTACGCCCTGCACGCCCAGGCCGCCCGCCGCGCGCTGGCCGACTCGGGGCTCGGACGTGAGGTGGTCGACGGTTTCGCGTCGGCGGGCCTCGGCACGCTGGCGCCCGTCGAGGTGGCCGAGTACCTGGGGCTGCGGCCCAGTTGGGTCGACTCGACCTCCGTCGGCGGCTCCACCTGGGAGGTCATGGCGGCCCACGCCGCCGACGCGATCGCGGCCGGCCACGCGAACGCCGTCCTGCTGGTCTACGGTTCCACCGCCCGCGCCGACATCAAGGCGGGCCGCCGCACCGGCAACCTGTCCTTCGGCGCCCGGGGCCCCCTCCAGTTCGAGGTCCCGTACGGCCACACCCTCATCGCCAAGTACGCGATGGCCGCCCGCCGCCACATGCACGAGTACGGCACGACCCTGGAACAGCTCGCCTCGGTCGCCGTCCAGGCCCGCGCGAACGCGGCGGCGAACCCGGAGGCGATGTTCCGCGACCCGATCACCGTCGACGACGTCCTGTCGGGCCCGATGATCGCGGACCCCTTCACCAAGCTGCACTGCTGCATCCGCTCCGACGGCGGCGCGGCGGTCCTGCTGGCGGCCGAGGAGTACGTACGGGACTGCCGTACCGCTCCTGTCTGGGTCCTCGGCACCGGCGAGCACGTCTCGCACACCACCATGTCCGAGTGGGCGGACTTCACCGTCTCCCCGGCGGCGGTGAGCGGTCGCCTCGCCTTCTCCCGCGCCGGGGTCCGCCCGGACGAGATCGACCTGGCCGAGATCTACGACGCCTTCACCTACATGACGCTCGTGACGCTGGAGGACCTCGGCTTCTGCGCGAAGGGGGAGGGGGGTTCCTTCGTGGACGCCGCGAAGGGCCGGCTGCTGGTGGGCGGGGAACTGCCCGTCAACACGGACGGCGGTGGACTGTCGGCCCAACACCCCGGGATGCGGGGGCTGTTCCTGCTGGTGGAGGCCGTACGGCAGTTGCGCGGCGAGGCCGGGGAACGCCAGGTGAGAAAGGCCGGCGGGCACCTGCCGGAGCTGGCGGTCGCCTCGGGGACGGGCGGGTGGTTCTGCTCTTCGGGGACGGTGGTGCTGGGGAGGGGGTGAGTCGGCGACCGACCCGCGGCCTCAACTCGCCGAGAGGGACAGCAGGTTCGGCCCCGACCGGCGGGCGCCGATCCGCTGCTCGGTCGCCCTGCGCGGCGCCGGGACCGACCGCGACACCGTCGCCGACACCGATATCCGGTTCCGGCCACTCTCACCACTACCACTACCGCTACCGCTACCGGCGGCGAAGACGAACAGCCGCAGCACCAGGAAACGTCCGACTCCGGCGAGCCCGGAGGCGCTGAGGTAGACGATCTGCTCCGTCAGCATGCCGGGCGACGACTGCATCAGGTGCAGTACGAGCATCGCGGCGGAGGTCACCGCGTAGGCCCCCACGGCCGATCCCGCCGACTGCCAGTGCCGGCGCCATCCGGCACGCCGCCCGGACCCGAAGGTGAAGCGTGCGTGCAACTCCGTGCAGAGGAGGGTGGAGGCGACGGTGACCAGCGCGTTCGCCACGACCCAGGGCAGTGCCCCGGCGAGCAGCGCCACGGCTGCACTGGAGAGCAGCCCGACACCGCCGCCGCACAGCACGAACCGGGCGAAGGAGGCGAGCGGGCCGGGGGTCGCCGGGGTCACCGGGGCGGCCAGAGGCACCGGAGTGACCGGGGTGACCCGGATCCGGCGTACGCCGTCCATGCCGGGCACCGTCGGCTCGGAACCCCGCGCCGCGAACGCCGTCTCCGGCTTCGACAACAGCAGCGAATTCATGGGAGGGGTTTCCTTCCGGGCGGGGCCGTGAACCTCTGGGATCAGGGGCCGTGAACCCCTGCGATCAACTGGGTTCAACGATGTCGTCCCGGGCGCCTCAGCACGAGGAGGTGCACTACCCGACCGGGGGTACGGCTAGCCCCACCACGGGCCGGGTGCCCACGGGTGTGTCGGTCCCCCGGAATACGGAGCGGTACCGGGCACGCTGACGCAGACATCCACCGTTCGCAGCCTGCCCGCAGCATGGAGGAGACCGACATGGCCCTGACCCGCGAAGAGCGCGAAGCCTTTCTCGCCGAGCCGCACGTCGCCGCGATCGCAGTCGACGCGGGGGCGGGAAGGGCACCGCTCACGGTGCCGATCTGGTACCAGTACGAGCCCGGCGGCGTTGTGTGGATCATGACTGGGCTCGCCTCCCGCAAGAACGAGCTGATCAAGGCCGCGGGCCGGTTCACACTGCTGGTCGACCGGCTCGAACCCACCATCCGGTACGTGTCGGTCGAGGGGCCGGTGCTCGACACCACTCCCGCCACCCGCGAACAGCTCCATGAGATCTCGGCCCGCTACCTCCCGGCGGACAAGGTCGACGCCTACGTCGACTTCGCCTGGAAGGAACACGGCGCCAACGTGATCGTCCGCATGCAACCCGAACACTGGGTCTCGTCCGACCTCGGCTCGGTGTGAGCGGGGTACGTGGATCTCACGTGACAATCAGGGCATGAGTGCCGACCATGCCGACCCGTCCGCCGAGTTCGTCCATCTCCTCCGGTCCCAACGGGTCTGGGACACCGAGCTGCCCTCCTTCGATCCGGGGGAGACGCCCGCCGAGCCACTGCCGCTGTTCTGGCGGTGGCTCGCGGAGGCGGTGGCCGCGGGGCAGACCGAGCCGCACACCATGTCCCTCGCCACGGTGGACGAAGACGGGCTGCCGGACGTCCGTACGGTGATGCTGCACGGGGCGGACGCGGAGGGCTGGTCCTTCGCGTCGCACGCGACAAGCCGCAAGGGCCGGCAACTGGCCGCCCGCCCGTACGCCGCCCTCGGCTTCTACTGGCCCGCGCAGGGCCGCCAGATCCGCCTCCGCGGCCCCGTCACCGTCGCCCCACCCGAGGCGAGCCAGGCGGACCTGCACGCCCGCTCCACCGGCGCGCTAGCCGCCGCCCTCGTCGGCCACCAGAGCGAAGTCCTGCCCTCACACAAGGAGTTGGAGCAGGCATCCGACGCAGCCTGGTCACAGGCCCACCACGAGCCCACCACCCCGGTCCCCACCTGGACCCTCTACCACCTCCACCCGAACGAGGCAGAGTTCTTCCAGGGCGACGCCCAAAGACGCCACGTACGCCTCAACTACCGCCGCACAGACTCCGGCTGGCTCAAGGAACTGTTGTGGCCCTGATGCCGGACGCGGTGAAGTCGTACATCGCGAAGTCGCCCACCGGCCGGTAACCGATGCGCTGGTACAGGCTGTTGCCGGCCGAATTGGCAAGGACGGCGAAGAGCGGCACCTCACCAACACCGGAGGCAGGCACGGCCCGACTCACCTCTGCGGTGACGGCGGAGCAGCGGGCTCCGGATCCGTCGCGACCCGCCCGTGCAGATGCACATCACGGAAGGCGTCGTGTCGCCCCGCCTCGAACATCGCTCCCCGCAGTGTCCCCTCGTAGGGGAATCCGCAGCGTTCGGCGATGTGGCAGGACGCTTCGTGACCCAGGGCGTGGCCCAGTTCCAGGCGGTGCAGGCCGAGGTCGGTGAAGGCGAAGCGGGTGGCGACGAGCAGGGCGCGGGTGGCGATCTGGCGGCCGCGGGCCTCGGGGAGGACCCAGTAGCCGACGCGGGCGCTGCGTATGACGTGGTCGATCTCGTTGACG
This sequence comes from Streptomyces sp. NPDC058470, assembly GCF_042721055.1. Lineage (NCBI taxonomy): Bacteria > Bacillati > Actinomycetota > Actinomycetes > Kitasatosporales > Streptomycetaceae > Streptomyces > Streptomyces sp. NPDC058470. The sequence goes on along the minus strand of NZ_JBHXMF010000019.1, from coordinate 26,272 downwards.
CCGATGTGACCGAGCACCGTTCCGGTGTCCGCCTCCGTGACGCAGAAGGAGACACCGCTCGCGTCCACCGCGGCCTCGGCACGCGAGCGGAGCGACTCACGCGCGCCGTCGATGTCCCGGACGATCTTCAGCGGGGTGTTCCAGCGCTGGAACTCCGGGTCGGAAAGACCGCGCAGCCACGCCGACACATCGACGTCGGACTCGGCGTTCCAGGGGCGCAGCCGCAGACCGTGCCCGCGCCGCTCGGGGAAGGGTTGGATGGCGTACTGCTCATGGACGTCGGCCATCCACCCATTGAAACTCCTCGGCGCGTACGACTCCCACCCGGGGCCCACCTCGCACACCCCGGCCGCCCGCACGCCCGTATGTCCGTATGCCCGCACGCCTCACCCCCAGGACCGCACGCCCGCACGCCTCACCCCCAGGACCGCACGCCCGCACGCCTCACCCCCAGGGCCGGAACACCGGCACCCACACGTCCCCCACCCCCCGGAATGTCACCCCCAACCCCATCCCGACCCGCAGTGCCCCCTCCGCGCACTCCACGACCTCGGTCATCATCCGCGGCCCCTCCGCGAGGTCGACGACGGCGGCGACGTACGGGACGCGCTCGCCGAACGGCGGGAGGTCGTTGCGGTGGACGACGGACCAGGTGTAGAGCGTGGCGTGCCCGCTCGCCGGCTCCCACCGCACGTCCTCGCTCCAGCAGTGCGGGCAGAACTCCCGGGGGTAGTGATGGGCCCGTCCGCATCCCGCGCAGCGACGCACCAGCAGCCGCCCCTCCGCCGCCGCGTCCCAGTACGGCCGGGTGAAGGCATCCACCTCGGGCAGATCGAAGCGCGCGCCACTCACGAGAACCGCCCCTCACTCACGAGGCCGGCGCTCAGGAGAACAGCCCGATCGCCTCGTCCAGCGACCACGTCTGCCACGACATTCCGAACAGCCCGACGACCGAGATCAGCGCCATCATCGAGTTCTGGCCCTGCTCGGCCCAGTCGTGGATCATGAGGACGAGGTAGAGGAGGTTGAGGAGAAGGCCTCCGACCAGGGCGATCGGCGTCAGGAAGCCGAGGATCAGCCCGAGGCCCAGCGCGAGTTCCGCGTACGCGACCACGTACGCCATCGTCCGCGGGCGCGGCGCGACGACCGTGTCGAAGCCGCTCCGGACCGCGTTCCACCGGTGCTTCGCCGCGATGTCCGCCGCCCACGCGATCCCGCTCCCCCGCTCGAACCACGCCTTCTTGTCCTTGTGCCGCCAGCTCTCCAGCCACCACAGCCCGAGCCCGATACGGAGCACGGCCAGCCATTCCGCCCCGCTGAGCCAGATCGTGTCCATGGGCGACCCCACTCCCTCGGTTTCTGACGGTACGTCAGTTTCACCGCACGGGACCGCACACGCAAGAGGCGTACAGCCCCGGCGCGACCCCTCCCCCCAGCAGCCCGGCGCGGCGCCTCCCCGAGCAGCCCGGCACCAGCCCCTTCGCCGACCCCAGCACAACCACCCCCTCCACACCCCCAGCACAACCAAGTGACCTACGCCACCAGCCCCACCCACCCCTCCTGCAGTCGTGATCAGTTCGCAACCGATTCCGGGGCTTGACCGAGACCTAACAAGTAACTACGTGATTACGCTCGCGGACATGGCCGACTCCTCTGCTTCCTCGACGCCGCACCCGGTGCCGTCCCACGAAGACCGCCCCGTGTACGTGATCGGCGGCGGCCCCGGCGGGCTCGCCGCGGCCCACGCGCTGCGCGCGCAGGGCGTACGTGCCGTCGTGCTGGAGAAGTCCGAGCACGTCGGAGCGTCCTGGCGGCGCCACTACGACCGACTGCACCTGCACACCACACGGCGGCTGTCGTCGCTCCCGGGTCTGCCCATGCCGCGCGCCTTCGGACGCTGGGTGTCACGAGACAACGTGGTGCGCTACCTGGAGAAGTACGCCGAACACCACCAGCTGGAGATCGTGACGGGCGTCGAGGTCTCGCGCGCCGAACCCGCCCCGGGCGGCGACGGCTGGCTGCTGCACGCCACCGGCGGGCGGGAGTTGACCGGCAGCGCGGTGGTCATCGCCACCGGCTACAACCACACGCCCCACATCCCCGACTGGCCCGGCCGCGACAGCTACACCGGCGAACTCCTGCACGCCGGCGACTACCGCAACCCCGCCCCCTACACCGGCCGCGACGTCCTCGTCGTCGGCGTCGGCAACACGGGCGCCGAGATCGCCGTGGACCTCATCGAGGGCGGCGCCTCGCGCGTCCGTCTCTCCGTCCGGACCGCCCCGCACATCGTGCGCCGCTCCACGGCCGGGTGGGCCGCCCAGTTCACGGGCATCGTCGTACGGCGGCTGCCGGTCGGCCTCGTCGACCGCCTCGCCGGGCCGATGGCCAGGCTGAGCGTCCCCGACCTCTCCGCCCAGGGACTGCCCCGCCCCGACACCGGCCTCTACTCACGCGTCAACGAAGGCTCCATCCCCGTCCAGGACGTGGGTCTCATCGACGCCGTCCGCAAGGGCCGGGTCGAGATCGTGGCCGCGGTGGACGGTTTCGAGGACGGCAAGGTCGCCCTCGCCGACGGGAACCGGATCGGCCCGGACGTCGTGATCGCCGCGACCGGTTACGTCCGCGCCCTGGAGGGTCTCGTCGGCCACCTCGACGTACTGGACACGCGCGGCCGCCCGGTCGTGCACGGCGCCCGCACCCCGAGGAACGCCCCCGGCCTCTACTTCAGCGGCTTCACCAACCCCATCTCCGGCATGTTCCGCGAACTCGCCCTCGACGCCGAGAAGATCGCAAAGGCGGTCGCCCGCCACTCCGCGACGCGGAAACCGTCCTCGGCCACACGCTGACCGCGGACCCCGCCACCCCGTACCCGGTCCCTAACTACCCTCCATCCGGTCCCTGCCCGGTCCCTGCCCGGCCCCTGCCCGGCCCCTCCCGTACGAGCCCTCAGGGGTTCCTCTCCGCCGCGCGGCGGGTACCAACCTGGTGCTCGCCGCGTGTCTTTGCGTGCACAACGGTTCCTGACACGGCGTCAGTTAAGTAATCTGACTATGCGTCAGTTAATTGGCTGTCACACAGGAGCGGGCGGACCGATGCTTGGATCAACCCACGGCACCCTCACCACCGACTCCCGCCGGGCCCGGGTCATCGCCTGCGGCGAGCAACCCTCACCCGTCGTGCACGGCCGGCCGGCCGAGGTCCACGACCTGGACGTCAGCGGCCGGCCCCTGTACGCGGGCGTACCCGATCTGGACCGTTTCTTCCGTCCCGAGTCCGTGGCCGTGATCGGCGCCTCGGACGCCGAGGGGCGGCCGAACACCGGCATCACGCGACAGCTGATCGCCTGGACCGAGCGAGTCGGCGCGCGGCTGCACCCGGTGCACCCCACCCGTCACTCCGTCTTCGGCATACCGTGCTTCCCTTCCGTCTCGGATCTGCCCGAACAGGTCGACCTGGCCGTGCTGCTGGTCGGCGACCCCCTTCCCGTGATCGAGAAACTGGCCGAGGCCAAGGTGAAGTTCGCGGTGGCCTTCGCCTCCGGTTTCGCCGAGACCGGAGCCGAGGGAGCCCTCGCACAGGCCCGGCTCGCCACCGCCGTCGCCGGCTCGGGGCTGCGGATGCTCGGGCCCAACACCAACCTCAACGCCTTCGAGAAGTTCCGCGACGACCTCGACGGTCCCGCGATCGCGCTCATCACGCAGTCCGGGCACCAGGGACGGCCGGTGTTCGCGATGCAGGAACTGGGTGTGCGGCTCTCCCACTGGGCACCCACCGGCAACGAAGCCGACCTGGAGACCGCCGACTTCATCTCCTACTTCTCCGAGCGGCCCGAGGTCGGTGCCATCGCCTGCTATGTCGAGGGACTCAAGGACGGCCGCTCCTTTCTGCTCGCCGCCGACCGCGCCGCCCGGCGCGGGGTACCCGTCGTCGCGGTCAAGGTCGGCCGCACCGAGACCGGCGCCCGCACGGCCGCCTCACACACCGGAAAGCTGACCGGCGCCGACACGGTGGTGGACGCGGCGATGCGGCAGTACGGCGTGATCCGCGTCGACGGACTCGACGAACTCCAGGACACCGCGGCCCTGTTGGCCCGCGCCCGCGCCCCGCAGGCCGACGGGGTCGCCGTCTATTCGATCTCGGGCGGCACGGGCGCGCACTTCGCGGACCTGGCGAGCGAGGCCGGACTGTCCCTGCCCACGCTGCCGCCCGACAAGCAGGCCGAGCTGCACGAGTGGATACCCGACTACCTGAACGTCGCCAACCCCGTCGACAACGGCGGCCACCCGGTGGGCGACTGGCGCGGCCGCAAGATCATCGACGCGATCCTCGCCGACCCCTCCGTCGGCGTGCTGATCTGCCCCATCACCGGGCCCTTCCCGCCGATGAGCGACAGGCTGGCGCAGGATCTGGTGGACGCGGCGGAGCAGACGGACAAGCTGGTGTGCGTGGTGTGGGGGTCGCCGGTCGGCACGGAGGCCGCGTACCGCGAGACGCTGCTCGGGTCGTCCCGGGTCGCCACCTTCCGTACCTTCGCCAACTGCATCACCGCCGTACGCGCCTATCTGGACCACCACCGCTTCGCCGCCGCCTACCGCTCCCCCTTCGACGAAGCACCCCGCACGCCGTCGCCCTCCTTCCGCAAGGCGCAGGCCCTGATGCGGCCCGGGCAGCAGCTGAGCGAGCACGCGGCGAAGAGCTTGCTGCGCACGTACGGCATCCGCGTGCCCCGCGAGCAGTTGGTGACCAGCGCGGCGGCGGCCGTGCGGGCGGCGAGCCTGATCGGCTATCCCCTCGTGATGAAGGCCTCCGGCGCGCAGATCGCCCACAAGACGGAACTCGGCCTGGTGAAGCTTCCCCTGACCTCCGCCAGCCAGGTCCGCGACGCCTATCGCGAGCTGACCGACATCGCGCGCTACGAGGGGATCTCGCTCGACGGGGTGCTCGTGTGCCAGATGGTCGAACGGGGTGTCGAGATGGTCGTCGGTGTCACGCACGACGAGCTCTTCGGACCGACCGTGACCGTCGGCCTCGGCGGCGTCCTCGTCGAGGTGCTCCACGACGCGGCCGTCCGCGTGCCGCCCTTCGGCGAGGACCAGGCCCGCAGCATGCTCGCCGAGCTGCGGGGGCGGGCGCTTCTCGACGGGGTCCGCGGGGCTCCGCCCGTCGACATCGACGCGCTGGTGGAGGTCGTCGTCCGCGTCCAGCGCATGGCACTCGAACTCGGTGACGACATCGCGGAGCTGGACATCAATCCGCTGATGGTGCTGCCTCGGGGGCAGGGGGCGGTGGCATTGGACGCGCTGGTGATGTGCCGCTGAGTTGCCGGGCCTGCCGCGCGACCGGCGCCTGCCGCGCCGGAGGCCCACTGTTCCTCGTACAGGACCCGTGGGCCTCCTGCGCGACCCGCACCTCCCGCGCCGGAGGTCCACTGCTCCTCGTACAGAACCCACTGCCCCTTTCGACAACCTCGACAACCCCCCTGTTCCTCGCGACAACCCCACCGCTCCTCGTACGAAAAAGCCCACCACTCCTCGTACGAAACGGAGTACCCCCATGTCCGACTCCCCCCATGTATCTCCCGAAAAGTCCCTCGACTCATTGATACTTCACGCCACTGACAATGCCGTCGCGTGGATCACCCTCAACCGGCCCGAGGCGATGAACGCTCTCACCTGGGACCAGCGGGAACGGGTGATCGCACTGCTCGCGGAAGCCTCCGCCGACCCGGACGTGCGGGCTGTCGTCATCAGGGGGACGGGCCGCGGATTCTGCGCGGGCGCGGACCTGCGCGGGGGCGCGCCGGCCGGGGAACGGGTGCCGGGCGACATCGCCCGTACGATCCGCCTCGGCGCCCAGCGGCTCATCGCCGCCGTTTTCGACTGCGAGAAGCCGGTGATCGCGGCGGTGAACGGCACGGCGGCCGGGATCGGCGCGCACCTGGCGTTCGCGTGTGATCTCGTACTCGCCGCGGATTCGGCCCGGTTCATCGAGGTGTTCGTACGGCGCGGCCTCGTCCCGGACGGCGGTGGTGCGTATCTCCTGCCCCGTCTGATCGGTCCGCAGCGCGCCAAGGAGCTGATGTTCTTCGGCGACGCGCTCACCGCCACGGACGCGGAGCGGCTCGGCCTGGTCAACAAGGTCGTACGGGCGCAGGAGTTGGAGAAGACTGCCCGAGAGTGGTCCGAGCGCCTCGCCACCGGCCCGACCCGCGCGCTCGCCCTCACCAAACAGCTGGTCAACGCATCCCTGGACAGCGACCGCGGGACGGCTTTCGCCGCCGAGGCCGCCGCGCAGGAGATCAACATGACGACGGCGGATGCGAACGAGGGGGTCGCGAGTTTCGTGGAGCGGCGGGAACCGCACTACCGGGGGCGTTGACCGAGACGGCTCACGGCATTGCTCACCGCATTGCTCACAGTACCGCTCACGGTATTGCTCACGGCATTGCTCAGTACCGCTCACGGTATTGCTCACGGCATTCACTTCTGACGATCCGTCAGCTTCAATGGGGGGCGTGATGGGACACGCAGGGATGGCGGCCACCGCTGTCCGATACCTCAGGTCGGTCGGGGCGCCCACGGTCGCGGAGCCCGTCGAAGCGCTGCCGCGCCCGGAGCTCCGGGCGGTCGCGGACGACGAGCGGGCACCGGTCGACCAGGCCGAATTCCGCCGCGTACTGGGGAACTTCGCGACCGGGGTGACCGTCGTCACGGCGCCCGCGACCGAGGACTCCAACAGCCGTGGTGCAGGAAGGGGCCCGGCCGGCTTCGCCTGCCAGTCGTTCTCCTCCCTCTCGCTCGACCCTCCGCTGATCTGCTTCATGGTCGGCCGTACGTCGTCGACCTGGCCGCGGATCGCCCGTGCCGGCGTCTTCTGCGTCAACGTACTGGGGTCGCACCAGGGCGAGTTGTGCCGCGGGTTCGCGGTGCGCGGCGGGGACAAGTTCGCCGGGGTCGCGTTCGACGCGGCGCCTGTCACCGGCTCGCCCCGCCTCGTGGACGCCACCGCCTGGATCGACTGCACGATCCACGCGGTGCACACGGGTGGGGACCACCTGATCGTGGTGGGGCGGGTGGAGGCGCTGGGCACGGGCAACGACGAGGCGGCACCGCTGTTGTTCCACAAGGGGCGGTTCGTCTGAGGGCGTCACGTCCGAAGGCACCGGGCGCCGTCAGGCCGCCAGCAGGGGCGTCGCACGCACGGGCCGGCGCCGGATGACCAGCGCCATCAGCGCCGCCACCGCGCACAGTGCTCCCGACGCGTACCAGACCACGTCGTACTCGCCGAACACGTCCCGCGCGACGCCGCCGAGGAAGGCGACGAGGGCGGCGCCGATCTGGTGCGAGGCGAGGACCCAGCCGAAGACGATGGCGCTGTCCTCGCCGTACTGCTCCCGGCACAGGGCCAGAGTGGGCGGGACCGTGGCGACCCAGTCGAGGCCGTAGAAGACGATGAAGAAGATCATCGGCGGGTGCACGGTCGGGTACAGCAGTATCGGCAGGAAGAGGAGCGAGACGCCGCGCAGCGCGTAGTAGACCGCCAGCAGGCGGCGCGGGTCGTAGCGGTCGGCGAACCAGCCGGAGGCCACCGTTCCGATGACGTCGAAGACGCCGATGACGGCGAGGAGCGAGGCCGCCGCGGTGATCGGCATGCCGTGGTCGTGGGCGGCGGGTACGAAGTGCGTCTGGATCAGGCCGTTCGTCGAGGCACCGCAGATCGCGAAGGTACCGGCGAGCAGCCAGAAGGGTCCGGTGCGGACGGCGGAGAGGAGGACGGTCACCGCGCGGCGGGCGGCGCCCGGCACGGGGGCGGGCTTCTCCACGAACTCCGTTGCCCCGTAGGGCTTCTGACCCACGTCCGCCGGGTGGTCCCGCAGCAGCAGCCAGACGAAGGGGACCACCGCGAGAGCCGCGAGGGACACCGTCACGGCCGCGGGCCGCCAGTTGTGATGCGTCACGATCCACGACAGCAGCGGCAGAAAGATCAACTGGCCGGAGGCCGAGGCCGCCGTGAGGATGCCCGTCACCAGGCCGCGCTTCTCCGTGAACCAGCGGTTCGTGACCGTCGCCGCGAAGGCGAGCGCCATCGAGCCGGACCCGAGCCCCACCAGCAGTCCCCAGCACAGCAGCAACTGCCAGACCGCCGTCATCCACACCGTCAGCCCCGAGCCGAGCGCGATGACGGTCAGGGCGACCGCGACCACCCGCCGTATCCCGAAGCGGTCCATCAGCGCGGCGGCGAACGGCGCCGTCAGCCCGTACAGCGCGAGGTTGATCGACACCGCCGCGCCGATCGTGCCGCGCGACCATTCGAAGTCCTCGTGCAGTGGATCGATCAGCAGCCCCGGCAACGAGCGGAAGGCCGCCGCGCCGATGATCGTCACGAAGGTGACGGCAGCGACGAACCACGCACGGTGGATGCGGTGCTGTTTGCTGGTACGAGCTTCCTTGGCGGTACGAACTTGCTTGGCGGTACGAGCCTGGTCACCGATCTCGATGGCGTCAGCAGTCTCGGTGGTGCCAGCGGAGTCTGTGGCGTCAGCGGAGTGGGTCGAGTCGGCGGCGTCGGTCACGTCGCCCCCGTCGGTCGCGTCCATCGAGTCCGTCGTCGAGTCCGTCGGATCCGTCGAGGACATCGAGTCGGCGGCGTCGGTGGAGTGGATGGCATCCGCCGGGTCGGCGTCGGTGGAGTCGGTCGTCTGGGTCACGTCATAGAGCTTCGGGCCTGCGATCTCCGCGAACGAGTGGCCCGAAGGACAGCATTCGCTAGGATCGAGCCATGGCAGACCGGCAGACACCCCTGTACGAGACGTCCCGGCAGCAGGCACCCACCCGGCACCGCGTGGTCGTCCTCGCCCTCGACGGCCTACTGCCCTTTGAACTCGGCATCCCGCAACGCATCTTCGGCAAGGCGCGCGACGCGGACGGCCGCCACCTGTACGAGATCCTCACCTGCTCGATCCGCCCGCCGGGCCCCGTCGAGACCGACGCCGACTTCGCCGTCCTGGTCGGAAAGGGCCCCGAGGCGCTGGCCACCGCCGACACGGTCGTCATCCCCGCCTCGTACGAGCTGGGCCCCGTCCACGACGAGGGCGTGCTCACCCCCGAACTGGCCGCCGCCCTCGCCCACATCCGCCCCGGTACCCGCCTCGTCTCCATCTGCACGGGCGGATACGTGCTCGCCGCGGCGGGCTATCTCGACGGCCGCCCGGCCACCACGCACTGGATGCACGCGGAGCACTTCCAGGAGCTCTTCCCGAAGGTCAGGGTCGACGCCGACGTGCTCTTCGTCGACGACGGGGATGTCCTCACCTCCGCCGGTGTCGCGGCCGGCATCGACCTGTGCCTCCATCTCGTACGCCGCGACCACGGCACCGCCGTCGCCAACGACGTGGCCCGCCGCACCGTCGTACCGCCGCACCGCGACGGCGGCCAGGCGCAGTACATCCAGCGCCCGGTACCGGAGGCGCAGGCGGCCACCACGACGGCGGCCCGCGCCTGGGCCATCGGCCGCCTGGACGAGCCGATCCAACTGCGCGACATGGCCGAGCAGGAGTCGATGTCCGTACGGACCTTCACCCGCCGCTTCCGCGAGGAGGTCGGCGTCAGCCCCGGCCAGTGGCTCACCCAGCAACGCGTCGAACGGGCCCGCCAGTTGCTGGAGTCCAGCGCCCTGTCCGTCGACCAGGTGGCCCGCGAAGCCGGCTTCGGCACGGCCCAGTCGATGCGCCAGCACCTACAGGCAGCGCTCGGCGTCACCCCCACCGCATACCGGCGCACCTTCCAGTCCGCAATCGCCTCCGGCATACCGGCCGTCGACAACGACCTTCTGTACAACAGAGGTTGAGCATCTAGAACGTCAGTACCGCCCGCGCCACCCGCCCCCCGCGCGCGTCCTCCGCCGCCTTCTCGAAGTCCTCCACCGGATACGTCGCCGTCACCAGCTCGTCCAGGAGGAGGCGGCCCTCGCGGTAGAGGTTCGCGTACAGGGCGATGTCGCGTTGTGGGCGTGAAGACCCGTAGCGGCAGCCGAGGATGGACTTGTCGAGGTACATGGAGGAGACGAGGAAGGAGGCCTCGGCGGCGGAAGGGGGGACGCCGAGGAGTACCGCCTGGCCGTGGCGGTCCAGTAGGTCGATGGCGTGGCGGATGAGTTCGACGCGGCCGACGCACTCGAAGGCGTGGTTCGCGCCGGTGGGGAGGATGTCCTTGACGCCGTCTGTCGAGGTCAGGAAGTGGGTCGCGCCGAACTGGCGGGCCAGGGCTTCCTTCGCCGGATTGGAATCGACCGCGACGATCTTCAGGGCGCCCGCGATCCGCGCGCCCTGGATGACGTTGAGTCCGATGCCGCCCGCGCCGATCACCAGGACGGTGTCGCCCCGGTCCACCCGTGCGCGGTTGAGCACGGCGCCCACCCCCGTGAGGACCCCGCACCCGATGAGGGCGGCGGACTGCAGGGGGATCTCGTCGGGGATACGGACCGCCTGGACCGCCTTCACCAACGTCCGTTCCGCGAAGGCCGAGTTGGCCGCGAACTGGTAGAGGGGCCGGCCGCGCCGGGTGAACGGCTGCTGCGGCCTCCCGATCGCCTTGCGGCACATCGTCGGTCTGCCCCGGTCGCACTCGGCGCAGGTCCCGCAGTTGGCGAGCGTGGACAGCGACACATGGTCACCGGGCTGGACATGGGTGACTCCCACACCAACCGCCGCCACAATCCCCGCACCCTCATGCCCCAGCACCACAGGAACGGGGAACGGTATGGTCCCGTCCACCACGGACAGGTCGCTGTGGCACAGCCCGGCCGCGGAGATCGCGACCAGCACCTCACCGGGTCCTGGATCCCGAATCTCCAGATCGTCCACGACCTCGGTCTGCTTACCGTCGAAGATCACGCCCCGCATCGCGCCCCGCGTATCGCCCCGCATCGCTCAACCTCCCTGTCCCCTGGGTTCCTTCGGCAGTCCGAGCACCCGCTCGGCGATGATCGTGCGCTGGATCTCGTCGGAGCCGCCGTAGATCGTGTCGGCCCGGCTGAACAGGAACAGGTGCTGGAACGCGTCCAGTTCGTACGGCGACGCCGTCGACCAGTCCGCGGGACCCACCGCGGCTCCGGCACCCCGCACCCGTACCGCCAGCTCACCGAGCCGCTGATGCCACCGCCCCCACAGCAGCTTGGCCACGCTGGGGGCACCCGCCGCGCCCTGCCCGTCACCCGAACCCCCCAGCGTCCGCAGCGCGTTCCACCGCATCGTCCGCAGCTCCGCCCACTGGCGTACGAGGAGATCGCGTACGACCGGATCGGCGGCCGTGCCGTTCGCCACCGCCGCCTCCACCACCCGCCCCAACTCCTCGGCAAAACCGATCTGTTGGGCCAGCATGGAGACACCGCGCTCGTAACCGAGCAGGCTCATCGCCACGCGCCAGCCGTTGCCCTCACCGCCCACGACATGCTCGGCCCGCGCGACGGCTCCGTCGAAGAAGACCTCGTTGAACTCGCTGGTACCGGTCAGTTGCCGGATCGGGCGGACCTCGATCCGGCCCGGCTGGTCCATCGGCACGAGGAGGAAGGTCAGACCGTGGTGACGCGTCGACTCCGGCCGCGTACGAGCCAGGACGAAACACCAGTCCGCCTCGTGGGCGAGGGACGTCCAGATCTTCTGACCCGTTAGGCGGTACGACCCACCGGGCCCATCCCTCTTGCCGCGGCCACCCCCCGTGTCCCATACGGCAGTTGTCCGTATCCCCGCCAGGTCCGAACCCGCGCCGGGCTCGCTGTAACCCTGGCACCAGAGTTCCTCGCCGCGGGCGACGGGCGGCAGGAAGCGGGCCTTCTGCTCGTCCGTGCCATGGGCGATGAGGGTCGGCGCCAGCAGGTTCTCGCCGATGTGGCCCGACCGGGGCGGCGCCTTGGCGCGGGCGTACTCCTCGGCCCAGACGACCTGTTGGGTGAGACTCGCGCGCCGGTTGCCGTACCCGCCCTCGCTCCAGCCGAGCCCGATCCAGCCGTCCCGGCCAAGTTCCCGCTCCCAGCCGGAGCGGGCCGGGTCGCCACCGATGTGCGCCTCCAGCCAGCCCCGCGCCTCACCACGAAAGACCTCGTCCTCAGCCCCGAATCCGAACTCCACGCGCGCCCCTCCCGCCCGACTCACAAGGCAATCCCCTGACCTCGGATGGCACCCTCACCGGTTCGGCCGCCCCTTCTCCGCCGCAGCCCGGGCCATCGCCTCCACCCGCTCCAGCAGCGGCATCGGATCCACTCCCACCGTCCCCGGCAGCAGCTCCGCGATCCGCTCGGGAGTCCAGGAGCCTTCCGCGTACGCCGCCCGTAGCTCCCGGGGCTGCGCCCACACCGCGATCTTGGGCCCGGCGACCGTGTAGACCTGCCCGGTGATGCGTGCCTCGCGCGCCCGCTCGGAGAGCAGGTACACCACCAGCGCGGCCACGTCCTCCGGCTCGCCGATCTCGGTCAGCTCCATGGGGACGCCGGCCGACATGCGGGTACGCGCGACGGGCGCGACCGCGTTCGCCGTCACCCCGTACTTGTACAGCCCCAGCGCCGCGCTGCGGACCAGGGAGATGATCCCGCCCTTGGCGGCGCTGTAGTTGGCCTGGGAGACGGACCCCTGGTGGTTGCCGCTGGTGAAACCGATCAGCGTCCCCGAACCCTGTTTGCGCATCACCGCCGACGCGGCCCGGAAGACCGTGAACGTGCCCTTCAGATGGGTCGCGATGACCGGGTCCCACTCCTCCTCGGACATGTTGAAGAGCATCCGCTCGCGGAGGATCCCGGCGACGCACACGACACCGTCGAGCCGTCCGTACGACGTCAGCGCCGCGTCGACGACCCGCCTGCCGCCCGTCATCGTCGAGATGTCGTCGGCCACCGCGACCGCGTCCCCGCCCGCCGCTTCGATCTCCTTGACCACGGCTTCGGCGATCGAACTCGTCGGCCGGCCCCCCTCTACGGACACCCCGTAGTCGTTGACGACGACCCGCGAGCCCTCGGCCGCCGCGGCCAGCGCGACCGCGCGTCCGATGCCCCGCCCGGCCCCCGTGACGGCGATGACCTTGCCTGCCAGGAAGTTCCCCACACCCGGCCCCTTCCCGCGGTTTCTGACGGTCCGTTAGATTCAACTGGATTCTACGACCCGTCAGATACCTGGAGACAAGCCCCCGGGAGGACTCATGTCACCGCCGACGCTTCACCCGGAGTTCCATGACATCGCCAAACGCGTCAACAATTGGGGGCGTTGGGGCGCCGACGACGAGATCGGGACCCTCAATCTGATCACCGACGAGGTCGTACGCGAGGCCGCCGCCACCGTCCGCACCGGCCGGCGCGTTCCCCTCGCGCTCCCCCTCCAGCAGGACGGCGTGCAGACCGGCCTGATCCCCGGTCGGGTCAACCCCCTGCACGTCATGGTGCAGATCAACCAGGAACTCTTCGGCCCCGGCACCGTCGCGTGCAGCGACGACGTCGTGACGATGGGCCTCCAGGCGGCGACCCACTGGGACGCCCTCACCCACGTCTCGCACTCCGGGAAGCTCTACAACGGCCGCCCGGCCGGCACGATCACCCCGCACGGCGGCGCCGAGTTCAGTGGGATCGACAAACCGCGGCACATCGTCTCCCGGGGTGTACTGCTCGACGTCGCGCGTGCGCGGGGCCAGGGCCGGCTCGACGGCGGCCATGCCGTGACACCCGAAGACCTGGAAGCGGCCGAGGAGTTGGCGGGTACGCGGGTACGGGCGGGCGACATCGTCCTCGTACGGACGGGCCAGGTCCAGGTGTATCTCGCGGGCGACAAGCAGGGTTACGGGTACCCCTCGCCCGGTCTCTCCGTCCGCACCCCGGAGTGGTTCCACACGCGCGATGTCGCCGCCGTCGCCAACGACACCCTCACCTTCGAGATCTTCCCGCCCGAGATCGAGAACCTGTGGCTGCCCGTGCACGCGCTCGACCTGGTCGAGATGGGGATGCTGCAGGGCCAGAACTGGAATCTCGAAGAGTTGTCCACAGCCTGTGGAGAAGAGGGGCGGTACGCGTTCCTGCTGTCCGCGATGCCCGAGCCGTTCGTCGGCGGCACGGGGACGCCGGTGGCACCCGTGGCGGTGCTGTAGCCGGCGCCCATGGCAGCGCATCGGCACCGCACCCGAGCGCCGGCTGGCGGCGCGCTCCTGCTCGCCCCGAGCGCGGCACCGCGCACCGCCATCCGGCTCCGGCGCACCCGCCCTGCTCCCGCTGCCCCGCAGGAGCTGGCGCCGAGTCACGACCCGCACTCGGCGAGGGCTCCCGTCACCGGAACCCTTACCGTCCCCTCGCGGCGAGTCGCTGACAACAAGCGTGATCAAACGGACACGTCACGTCAACACCCGTTCGGTGATTTATCACTTATGCCCTATTCATTAAGGCGCGCACAGAAGCACGGCCCGGCGCATTCGGCCACCCCCGAAGCCACGACGGCAGCATCCATGCACATATGCCACGGAAAAAGCGCCTGTGCATACCCGCGCGAACCCACACCGAGGGGCCCGGCCTCCTGCGCCCGAGGGCCTGTCTGACAATTCCCGTCGTCGCCCGGAGGGCGGCCTCGCGGCGTCAGGTGCGTGCTCTCGGCGTGCCGGGCGTAGAGCCTCGTACTGGACGTACTTGGATCTGCGCCCGGTGCGGCGAGAGTGCGTGCATGGCGTCGCGGGGCAGACGGGAATTGTCAGACAGGCGCCCTAGACCGCCTCGTACACGAAGTCCTCGTAGCCCGGATACGTGGCCCCCGCCGCCTCAGCCGACGTACAGCGGTCCACCTCGACCCAGATGCGCTTGCCGGCGCCCTCGGGGCACCAGCCCCAGCGGTCCGCGAGGCCGTCGACGAGCTCCAGGCCGCGGCCGTTGGTCTCCTCGCCGTCGGCATGCCGGGGGATCGGGGGCCGGGTGCTGGAGTCGGCCACCTCCAGGCGGACGGTGGTGACCTCCGCCCCGTCCGGCAGGGACAGCCGCAGCACGGCGGAGCAGCCCGTGTGCACCACGGCGTTGGTCACGAGTTCGGAGACGAGCAGGATCAGCGTCTCGGCGAGCGGCTCATCAGCCTCTATCCCGGATCCGGCAAGCCGCGAACGCGCCCACCTCCGGGCTCGCCCCACCTCTGCGGGGTCGGGCCGAATCTCCAACTGCACTTGAAGCACCTGCACCGCTCACACCATCCGAACCGGCGGACACATCGCCTCGCGCCTCACAAGGGCCACGATCGTAGCCATTTTCTGCATGACCAGAACAAGGATCACGGAACGTGATTCCCTTGCGAGACAGCATGGTTGACGTACAGTCACCCCAACAAGCGCTTCGGGCATATTCCAGCGCGAAGGAGTACGCGTGCGGGATACTGTGCGACGCTCGCCACGGGGAGTCGAACAGGCAGGCGCGAGGATTCGCCCTGCCCTGCGAGCGGCGTGCATCGCCGGGTCCGGAGCCGCCTCGTGGGCAACACCGGCATGGCTCAAGCTCAGAACCACTCGCATCCCACACAAGGTACCGGAGCGTGGCGCCGACTCCAGGCCGTGACAAGTCACGCCTAGGACACAACCCGATATCAACGCTCCGTGATTCCGAAATGCCACGATCCTTGACACCCGTTTCCGGCGCTTCCCGAACCGTTCCTGCGCAGGGCCCTACCGGACCGTTCCGGCCAGCAGATCGCCCGCCAACGCATCCTCACTCTGCGTACCGCCACCCGCACGTTGTGTCCGCACCCACGCCCTCTTCAGATACAGATGAATGTCTGCCTCCCAGGTGAAGCCCATGCCGCCGTGCACCTGTAGGCAGTCCCGGGCGCCGCGCACGGCGGCCTCGTCGGCGAGCAGCCGCGCCGCCGCGACATCCAGCGGGTCGGCGGTCACGGCGGCCGCGTAGACGGCGGCGCGCGCCACTTCCACCCGCACCAGCATCCGTGCGCACAGATGCTTCACCGCCTGGAAGGCCCCGATCGGCTGCCCGAACTGCTCACGCGTCCGGGCGTGTTGCACCGCCAGTTCACCGACACGGGCGGCGGTACCGAGCTGTTCGGCGGCGGTGAGGAGGGACGTGAGGAGCGAGGTTTGGAGTACGTCGGCCGGGTCGGCCCCCTCGGACGCGGGCACCCGGTGCAGCGGTGTCAGCGGGTCCACCGACCTCAGCGGCTCCGCGCCGGCCGCGTCCCCTCGTACGACATCGGCCTCCGTCAGCCACTCCACCAGCTGCCCGTCGACGGCGGCCACCACGGTCTCCCCGGTGGCCGCCCCGTCCACCGTGCCCGCCGCGAGATGGGTGGCCACCAGCGGTCCGGGCAGCAGGACCCGCCCGGCCTCCTCGAAGGCCAACACGGCCTCCGGGAGGCCCAGTCCGACGCCGCCGGCCGCCTCCGGCAGCCGCAGCGCGAAGAAACCCGCCTCGCCGAGCTCGCGCCACAGGGCACGGTCGAGCGCCGGCCCGTCGTCGACGGCGGCCCGCAGGCCCTCGCGGCCGAAGCGCGCGGTCAGCAGCTCGCGTACGCCCGCCTTCAACGCCAGTTGATCATCGCTGAGTTGAAAGTCCACGGGTCGACGTCACCGTCCCTTCGGAAGGCCCAGGATGCGCTCGGCCACGATGTTCGACTGGATCTGCGAGGTGCCGGCCGCGATGGTGTACGACAGGGAGGAGAGCCGGTCGAGGGTCCATTCGCGGCGGAGGTCGAGCGACTCGGGTCCGAGCACCTCGGCGGCGGCGTCGTACAACTCCTGCCGCGCGTGTGAGTACCGCAGCTTGAAGACGGACCCGCCGACGCCGGGCACTCCCCCGGTTCGCTGCGACTCGCCGACGTTCCACTGCGTGAGCCGCCACAGCGCGCGGAACTCGGCGTTCAGCCGCCCGAGGCGGCGGCGCAGCACGTCGTCGTCCCAGCGGCCGTTCCGGTGTGCCTCGCGGGCGAGTTCGCCGAGCACCCGGCGGCAGGCGACGACCTCGCCGACGAAGGCGGTGCCGCGTTCGTACGACAGCGTCACCATGGTCACGCGCCAGCCGTCGTTCTCCGCGCCGACCCGGTTCGCCACCGGCACCCGCACGTCGTCGAGGAAGACCTCGGCGAACTCGGTCGAGCCCGCGAGCGTACGCAGCGGGCGCACCGTGATCCCCGGCGCGTCCATGGGCATCGCGAGCCACGAGATCCCCCGGTGCTTGGGCGCCGACGGGTCGGTCCTGACCAGCAGCTCGCACCAGTCGGCGACCTCCGCATGGGAGGTCCAGATCTTGGAACCGCTCACCACGTAGTCGTCGCCGTCCCGCCACGCGCGCGTGCGCAGCGCCGCGAGGTCCGAACCGGCGTCCGGCTCGCTGAACCCCTGGCACCAGACCTCCTCACCGCGCAGCACGGGCGGCAACCAGCGCGCCCGCTGTTCGGGGGTTCCTTCCGCCGCGATCGTGGGACCCGCGTGCAGGAGCCCGACGAAATTGGCCCCTACGTAGGGTGCGCCCGCCTTTTCGGTCTCCTCCAGGTAGATGAGGTGCTGCGTCGGGGTGGCCCCGCGCCCGCCCGCGTCGGCGGGCCAGTGCAGCCCCGCGTACCCGGCGTCGTAGAGCGTCCGCTGCCAGCCGAGGTCGTACGCGCGCCGTCCCGGCCAGTCGTCGGGGGACGGCTTCGGAGGCAGCGAGGGAAGCTCCTTGGCGAGCCACTCGCGCAGCCGCGCGCGGAAGTCGTCCTCCTCGTCCGTGTACGTGAGATCCATTACCCGCCCACTCCGATGCCTGCCCACTCCGATGGTGATCTGATGGACCGTCAGACAGCAGGCTAGCTCCGCACCTATGGACCGACAAGGCGGCGGGTCATACGCTCTGCACGCTATCTGACTGACCGTCAGCTATCGACTGGGGGCCGAAGTGAACGACACCGCACACGCCCTGGGTTCCTCCCGCACCCTCTGGGAACTGGTCGCCCGCCGAGCCGACCTCACCCCCCACCGGCCGGTCCTCCTCCAGGGCGACCGGGCCCTGAGCTTCGGCGAGTTGCGCGACCGTGCCGAGCGGGTGGCGGCGGGCCTGTACGACAGGGGCGTACGCCCCGGCACGGTGGTCGCCTGGCAGCTGCCCACGCGGATCGAGACCGCCCTGCTGTCCTTCGCGCTGGCCCGGCTCGGCGCCGTGCAGTCCCCGGTGATCCCGTTCTACCGGGACCGCGAAGTCGGCTTCGCACTGCGGGAGTCCAGGGCCGAGTTCTTCGCCGTACCGGGCGAGTGGCGCGGCTTCGACCACACGGCGATGGCGCGGCGGCTCGGCGCGAAGGGCGTCTTCGAGGCGTACGACCGGCTGCCGGACGGCGATCCCTCCGTACTCCCCGCCCCGCCCTCGGACGGCACCTCGGTCCGCTGGATCTACTGGACCTCGGGCACGACCTCCGACCCCAAAGGCGTGCTGCACACCGACCGTTCACTGATCGCGGGCGGCTCCTGCCTGGCACACGCCCTGCACCTGTCCGCCGACGACGTCGGCTCGATGGCCTTCCCGTACGCGCACATCGCCGGGCCCGACTACACGGTGATGCTGCTGCTGTACGGCTTCCCGGCCGTGCTGTTCGAGCAGTTCGCGCTGCCCGCCGCCCTGGAGGACTACCGCAGGCACGGCGTGACGGTGGCCGGCGGATCGACCGCCTTCTACTCGATGTTCCTCACCGAACAGCGCAAGCAGCCGGAGGAACCGCTCATCCCCACTCTGCGGCTCCTGGCGGGCGGAGGGGCGCCGAAGCCGCCCGAGGTCTACCACACCGTCGTACGCGAGATGAAGGTCCAGCTCACCCACGGGTACGGGATGACCGAGGTCCCGATGATCACCATGGGGTCGCCCGACGACTCGGTGGAGAACCTGGCGACGACGGAGGGACGGCCGCCCCAGGGCATGGAGATACGGATCGTGGACGGCGAGGTGCGGCTGCGCGGGGAGGCCGTCTGCCAGGGGTATCTGGACCCCACGCAGACGGCGGAGGCCTTCGATGCGGACGGGTTCCTGATCACCGGCGACGTCGGGCATCTGACCGGAAGCGGGCACCTGGTGCTCACCGGGCGCCTGAAGGACGTCATCATCCGCAAGGGCGAGAACATCTCCGCGAAGGAGATCGAGGATCTGCTGCACCGGCATCCGGCCGTCGGGGACGCCGCCGTGATCGGACTGCCGGACGCCGAACGCGGGGAACGGGTCTGCGCCGTCATCGAGATGGCCGAACAGCCGCCGGGGGCGGACGAGTTGACCCGGACGGACGAGTTGACCCTCACCGGGATCACGTCCTACCTGCGCACGGAAGGGCTGTCCGTGCACAAGCTGCCGGAGCAACTGGAGGTGGTGGACGCCCTTCCGCGCAACGAGACCTTGCGGAAAGTGCTCAAGTACAAGCTCAGGGAGCGCTATTCACAGGGAATCACTCAGGCACCGTGAAGCACGAGGTCACTCAGGCACCGTGAAGCACGGATTCACTCAGGCACCGTGAAGTAGCGGGCGAAGGCGGTCACGACCTCCACCTCGCCGATCCGGCCGTCGGCGTCCGTGTCGAGGGTGCCGGCCGCGGCGGCGGCGATCTCCTCGGGGACGCCCAGTGCCTTGAGCACGCGCGCGGTGTCGTCGACGGTGGCCGCGCCGTCATCGTCGGCGTCCGCGACGGCGAGGGCCGCGTGCAGGAAGGGGCGGGCGATCTCGGCGAAGCGATCGGGGTTGTCGCGCAGCCGCTTGACCGCGCCGGTCACGAACTCCTGGCGGGTGATCCGCTGGTCGCCGTCCCGGTCCGCTATCCCTGCCATGCCCTGCCAGAAGGCCTCGGCGCCCACGTACAGGGCCTGGCCCTTGTCCGACCGGGCCGCCGTACCGAACTCGGCGAGGACCGCCTTGGTCGCTACGTTGAAGTCCTCCCTGTCGATGTAGCCGTTGCCGTCCTGGTCGAAGCCGGAGAACCGGGCAGCGATCCTGCGTTCGTACTCGCTGTTGGCCATGTCGTTCGGGCCGCCTTACGTCACGTGAGGGTGCATCTGAGACGGAGCGTACGACGTCAGAGGCACCCTGGGAGCGGGAAAACGACGCTTGTACCAAGACTGCGAGAATTCCGGGACAACGGTGTGGCGGAGCGCTCCCGCCGAGTGAAAGCGACTTCACACCACGTGATCACTTCACGGCAGGTCATGAGCGCGTCACAACAGGTCACGCCGACAGGTGCGTCACCTCACGCCGACAGGGGGGTCGACTCCTCGCCGACAGCCGCGGCGACGTCCGGATACACGTCGAAGAGGCGGCGGACACCGAGGGCCGCGAGGACCCGGTTGACGTGGGAGCCGTCAACAGCCCCCTGGGCGGGCAGAATCAGGCGCAGGCGGCCCTGGCAGGACCGGATGAGACGGCGAGCGGCGATCAGGACGCCGACGCCGCTGGAGTCGCAGAAGAGGACTCCGGAAAGGTCGAGGACAACACTGCGACGGCCGTCGGCCACCGCGTCGTGCACCCGCTGACGCAGCACCGGTGACGTCACGAGGTCCATCTCGCCGGACGCCCGGAGCACGGCCCACTCGCCCTCTTCGCCGTCAGTCACGTTGAGCGTCACCGTCACCGCCACGCCTCTCGCTCGCTTCGTACGTCCCGCACACCCCGCACACCTCGCACAGCCCGCACGCTTCGCGCTCCGGAAACGGAAGCGATTCCTACGCTTCCTTTCAGCGCGACTGCCCGGCCGTCGTTCCATGAAACACGGGTCCGGGCTCGAAGAAGCGTCGATCTACGGTAGAAAGCACTCGATAAGCGAGCTATTTCGGTCACGTTCGTTCCAATGTGTGCAGTCCAGGGCAGGCGCCTACCATTCATGGACCGCCCAGGGGCGCACATTGCCGCAAAGGGGCGTGCGCTGTCCGACGTGCCGACTACATTCGAGACAGTGAGTGTGCGCAGGCTGGACACAGCACAGGCACGCGGGCAGACAGGGTGGACACAGGGACAGGCGCCGGGCACGACCAGGGTGAGGGGCCGCATGACGACGAAGGACACACCGCCCCGCTGGGACCGCAAGATGCAACAGCGGCTCGCACGCGGAGAGGCGGCCGCGCTCGGTGAGCTCTACGACCGCTTCGCGTCACTGGTGCACGGCCTCGCCCACCGCGTGCTCGGGGACGAGCGGGCCGCCGACGGCATCACGCGCGAGGTGTTCACACACGTCTGGGAGAACCCCGACGCATACGACCCCAAGCAGGGTCCTCTGCGTTCCTGGGTCGCCACACTGACCCACCGCCTCGCGGTCCAGCGGCTGCGCGCCAGGGAGAGTGCCGCGCTCGCCCGAGGCGGCCGGGGCACCACCGAGGAGCTGGAGCGCAAGGTGCGCAGCGCCTCCGTGGCCGCCCGCGCCGACTACATCGTCACGTCCATGCCCGCCCCGCTGCGGGCCGCCCTGGAGCTCGCCTACTTCCAGCGCCGTGACTACCGCCAGGCCGCCGCCGATCTCGGCGTCACCGAGGACGAGGCCCGCCGCCGGCTCCGCCTCGGCCTCCAGCTCCTGTCCACCGCCCACGACACCGGCGGCCCTTCCGGGGCACCGCCCGAGTACGGGGGTGCCCGGTGAGCGGAGCGGCGGACCGGTTCGAGGCGTTCGACGAGCAGAACCGGGACAGGGACAACAGGGACAGCGACAGGGACAGGGACGAGAAGCCGGAGGAGAGGGGCGTCGAGGGTGGCGCCGTCGGTCCCTCCGGCCCCGGGGAGCCGGGCCGACAAGGCGACCTCCGCGGTCCGGTGGGCCCTGGTGGCCCGCAAGGTCCCGACCGGCCGGAGGGCGCTCAGGACGACGTGCCCGGAGGGCCACCGCGCATACCGCTGCCGCGTTCCTCCGTCGAGGACACCGGCCTGCCGCTGCCCACGCCGGTACCCGCACCCGCGCCCGCGCCCCTCGTCCTTGACCACCGGGTGCTGAAGTCGCTGCTCGGCGCATGGGCGCTCGCCGCGTGCTCGGCGCAGGAGACGGCCGCCGTCGAGGAGCACCTCGGGGACTGCGGCTCCTGCGCGGACGAGGCGCTGCGACTGCGCGAGGCCGTCGGCCTGTTGCACCCGCCCGAGAGCCTCGACCTCGACCCTGCGCTGCGCACCCGCGTCCTGGAGGGCTGCCTCGGCCGACGCCCGCCGCGGATTCCGGTGCCCGACTGGGCGGCTCCGTACGACGCGGAGACCGCGCGGCTCGACGCGCTGCTCCAGGACATAGCCGACGCCGAGTGGCACGCGCCCGTGCGGCTGCGCTGGTTCGAGGGCGACGAGCCCGCCAGCCGTCGTACGACCGTCGCCGGGGTCATCGCCCATCTGATCACCGTCGACGGCCTTGTCGCCGTCGCGCTCGGCCTGGAGGACCCGCTCGGCAAGTCCCCGCAGGAGGCGACCCCGGCGGCCCGCACCGAGGCGTACTGGGGTGCCTCGCACTTCCCGCCCACCCGTTCCATGCGGGGGCCCTGGCGGGAGCAGAGTCACCACCTCGTCCGTACGGTGTCCTTCGCGGGCGGGGGCTCCGGGCGCCTGCCCGTGCCGTACGGCGCCTTCGAGCTGCCGTTGCGCGACTCGATGCTGGACCGGGCCTTCGAGTGCTGGGTGCACGCGGGGGACATCGCGGAGGCGGTGGACTATCCGTACGACCCCCCGGCCCCGCGCCATCTGCACGGCATGATCGACCTGGCGGCCCGCATGCTGCCCGCCTCACTGGCCGAGCGGCGCCGGGCGGGGCTCTCCGCGGCGGCGCCCCGCCACCTCGTCGCGGCGGGCGCGCCCGGGCGCAGCCTGCGTCTGGAGATCGAGGGCTCCGGTGGCGGCGAGTGGCTCATCCCGCTCGACTCTCCCGGCGCGGTTGCGTCCGCCGAGCGCGAGGTCGCCCATGTCGCGCTGGACGGTGTGGAGTTCTGCCGGCTGGCGGCGGGGCATGTGTCGCCGGAGGAGGCCGCTGCGGGGCAGGACGGGGACCGGGAGGCGATCAGGGATGTGCTGTTCGCGGCGGCGTCGTTGAGCCGGATGTAGGTGCGGCCGGGTGAGCGTGAGGGTTCTCGCCCCCTCCCCCCTACCGTCCCGTACCTGGGGGGCTCCGCCCCCAGACCCCCGTATCGCGCCGAACGCGCTCGTCCTCAAACGCCGGACGGGCTGAAAGACCCTCCCCTACCCGAACACCACCGTGCGGCGCCCGTTCAGCAGGATGCGGCGCTCCGCATGCCACTTCACCGCCCGCGCCAGCGCCTGGCATTCGACATCGCGTCCGATGGCGACGAGTTGGTCCGGTGTCACGCCATGGCCGACGCGCTCGACCTCCTGCTCGATGATCGGCCCCTCGTCGAGGTCGGCCGTCACGTAGTGCGCGGTGGCACCGATGAGCTTCACACCCCGGGCGTGCGCCTGGTGGTACGGTTTCGCGCCCTTGAAGCTCGGCAGGAAGGAGTGGTGGATGTTGATGATCCGCCCGCTGAGCTGCTTGCACAGGTCGTCCGAGAGCACCTGCATGTAGCGGGCGAGGACGACGAGTTCGACGTTCTCGGCCCGGACCAGCTCCAGGACCTGCGCCTCGGCCTCCGCCTTCGTGTCCTTCGTCACCGCGATGTGGTGGAAGGGAATGTCGTACGACCCCACGAGCTCGGCGAAGTCCGTGTGGTTGGAGACCACGGCCGCGATCTCGACGGGCAGCGCGCCGGTCTGCGCCCGGAAGAGCAGGTCGTTCAGACAGTGCCCGAACTTGCTGACCATCAGCACGACCCGCATCTTGTCCTCGGCCCGGTGGATCTGCCACTCCATGTGGAAGGCGTCGCCGATCGCCGCGAAGCTCGCGCGCAGCTTCTCCACGGTCACCGGCGACTCCGCCGAGAAGTGGACGCGCATGAAGAACAGTCCCGTGTCGTGATCGCCGAACTGCTGACTGTCCTCGATGTTGCAGCCGGTCATGAAGAGGTAGCTCGACACGGCGTGCACGATTCCCTGCTTGTCGGGGCAGGAGAGGGTCAGGACGTACTGCTCGGCGGCGGGTGCTGCCCCGCGGACGGACGGCTCATTCATGCCGGACAGCGTCCCATACCGGCCACCTCGGACGGTCGGTCGTCCCGCCAGGCGGACCGGGGCAGGGGGCCGGGGCCGGACGACCGCGAAGATCGGACGACGGCCGAAGGGCCGATGCGACCGCAGGGCGATGCAACCGCAGGACCGGGCAGGCCTACGCCGACCGCGTCAGGATCTTCAGCACCTCGAGCGTGCGCGGTGGAATGTCGGGGTCCTCGCCGTCGCTCACCGCGAGGCGCACGTGCGCATCACGCGCCGCGCGCACCGCGTCCGGCCAGCCCGGGTGCTCGAGGTACGCGGCGACGAGGGCGTCGGGTCCCACCTGGTGCATGATCCGCAGGACGCGGAGCACGGCGGTGTCGACGAGCGCGGCCTCCTGGGAGTCCCGGAAGATCGTGCCGACGTATTTCTCGGCGGACCAGTTGTCCAGCCAGGTGTCCTCGACCAGGCGGTACACGGCGTCGGTGACGTCGCCGTACCCTTCGACGCCCGCGAGCCAGACGCCTCGCTGGAAGTCGGTGTCGGAAAGCATGTGCAGCGCGGAGCGCACATTGCTGCGCCAGCGCCACCACGGCATGTCGTTCAGTGGCATGTCGCCCATGGTGGATGAGCGACGGCCGCGACGGGAAGAGTTCTCCGAACCTTGCACGGTCACCGATCGTACGTTCCCTGCGAAAAACAGATCATCCGCCCCCGTAATTCACCTCTGAGTCACCTCGTGTCGACCACCGGTCACTCCCGGGTTATTGGTGTGACGGAATCGTGCATGTCCATGACCGGCAGGCGACGCACGCGCACCTCCTCCCCCGTCCTCCCCCGGCCCCTCAAGGCCACGTTGCTGTCCGCGGGCGCGCTGGCGGCGTGTGCGTCGATCGCCGTCGTGTGGGGGGTCATCCCTGGCGCCATAGGAGGCTCCGGGGATGGCTCCATCACCGTCATGACGTGGGCGCCCGAGGACACCGCCGCGACCAACAAGCCCGGGATGCCCGCCATGGCCAAGACCTACGCCCGCTGGGTCAACAGCCAGGGCGGCATCAACGGCCACAAGCTCACCATCCTGACCTGCAACGACCACAACGACAGCGTGGACGCCGCCGGCTGCGCCCGACGCGCCGTCAAGGAGAACGTCGTCGCCGTCGTCGGCTCCTACAGCCAGCACGGCCGCTCCTTCCTCGCCCCGCTGGAGGGCGCGGGCATCCCGTACATCGGCGGCTACGGCGTCACCGACGACGAGTTCACCAGTCCGCTGTCCTATCCCGTCAACGGCGGGGAGCCCGCGCTGCTGGCAGGCCTCGGTGAGCAGTTGGGCAAGGCCTGTGGCCCGGTCTCGCTCATACGTCCGGACACCATCGCGGGCGACGAGCTTCCGGTGCTGCTCGACTCAGGTCTGAAGGCGGCGGGCCACGTGTCCGCCGTCGACCAGCGGGCCGCCGACGACGCGACCGAGTACTCGCGGCAGACGCGGACGGCTCTGGAGACCGCGACCTCCGACCCGCTCAGGAACGGGTGCGTGGTGCCCGCGCTCGGCGACCGTACGGACACCTTCATGGACTCCTTCCGGCGCGACCGCGAGGACTACCCGAAGGTGGGCGTGGGCACGGTCCTCGGCAGCGTCGACCAGTCGGTCATCAACTCCACCGGCGGCGCGTCGAGCCCGTACGAAGGCGCGTCCGTCACCGGCTGGTACCCGCCCGCGAGCGACCCGAACTGGGACGCGATGCGCAAGGTGATCACCAAGTACGCCTTCGGGGACAACCGGGTCGACCCCGCGGACGCGGGAGTGCAGACCACCTGGATCGCGTACACGGTGCTGAGGAAGGCCGTCGAGTCGCTCGGCGACGGCGAGGTGTCCTCGCTCGCGGTCCGGCGGGCCCTCGACGACGGCCTCAAGGTGACCACCGGCGGGCTCACCCCGACCCTCAGCTGGCGCTTCGAGGACATGATCGCGGCCGTCGACTTCCCCCGCCTCGTCAACGCCGACGTCACCTTCCAGGTCGTACGCAAGGGCCGACTGGCGGCGGCACGCAAGGGGTTCGTCAACATGTCGAAGACGCTGGAGAGCGCGGACTAGGACAGATCCAGGGGGGTCCTGGGCTACCCAAGGGCGCCCCAGGACTTGATCCGCCGGACAGGGCCCGCCCAGGCCCGTTCACATCGGGCCGATGACCGGCCCCGCACCGGTCCCGCACCGGCTGCGGGGCCAACGCTGGCGCGGCGCCTTCCGGGACCGGTCCCGGAA
>NZ_JBHXMF010000018.1:108230-139866 GCF_042721055.1 Streptomyces sp. NPDC058470 | reverse complement strand
CTTACGTAAGCGTTTACGTCCACCGCCGGATGGGATACGTTCCCCTGCGAAGGGCAGGTTCCGGGGACGGGAGCGCAATGACGACGATGGTCGATGTGGCCCAGCGCGCGGGTGTGTCCATCGCGACCGTCTCGCATGTACTGAACGACACGCGCCCCGTGCGGCCGGCCACCCGCCAGGCGGTGCTCGACGCGATGGACGCGCTCGGATACACGCCGAACGGCCTCGCCCGTTCACTGGTCACCTCACGCACGCGGTCAGTCGGCCTCGCGGTGTCGGCGATCAGCAACCCGTACTTCACGGAAATCCTGCAGGGGGTCGAGGCCGGAGCCCTGGAGCACGGCTACGGCCTGCTCATCGCCGATCCGCACGACGACCCCGTACACGAGCGGAAGGTCGCCCAACTGCTGCACGAGCGCCGGGTCGACGGCATGATCATCGCGCCCTCGGCAAACCCGGGCGAACTGCTGGCCTACCTCGGAAAACACGACGTGCCGACCGTGTTCCTGGACCGGCTGGTCGACACGCCCGCAGACACCGTCTCCGACGGCCCTTCCGGCACCGCGCCCGCCGCCTCCTTCCGCTTCGACCAGGTCTGCACCGAGAACGCCGAGCCCATGGCGCAGTTGGTGACGCACCTGGCCGAGCTGGGCCACAGACGCATCGGACTGGTCGCGGGCCTGCCCGGACTCAGCACGACGACCGAGCGGATCACCGGCTACCGGCACGGCCTGGCGAACGCCGGACTCCCCTACGACGAGCGGCTCGTGGCACACGGCGATTCCCAGTCCGGCGCCGCCGAGCGCACCACCGGCGCGCTGCTGTCTCTCGCGGCACCGCCCACCGCGCTGGTCACCGGCAACAACGCCATGACGATCGGCGCACTGCGGGCGCTGCGCGAGCGGGGCCTGTCCGTGCCGGCCGACATGGCCCTGTGCTGCTTCGACGACTTCTCCTGGGCGGACCTGTTCACACCCCGACTGACCGCGATCTCCCAGCCCAGTAAGGAGATCGGCGCCCGGGCCCTCCAACTGCTCCTGGAACGGCTGGCATCCCCGAGCCGCCCGGGCCGTACCGTCCGGCTGCCCGCCGCCCTCGTCCACCGCACCTCGTGCGGTTGCCCGGAGAAGGCCGGGAGACCCAAGGGGCACGCGACCTCCGGGCGTCCCGAGAGCCCCAAGAATCCCGAGAACCCCGAGAAAGGACCCGTGTCGTGATCGTCGTCGCCGGTGAGGCCCTGATCGATCTGGTGCCGCAGGGCGCGGGCGCGCTCGTCGGCCTGCAACCGGCGCTCGGCGGCGGGCCCTACAACACCGCGGTGGCGCTGGGCCGCCTCGGCTCCCCCACTGCCTTCTGCTCCCGGGTCTCGCACGACGCCTTCGGCGAGGCACTCCTGGACGGGCTTCGCGAGGCGGGCGTCGAGGTGTCGTCCGTGCAGCGCGGAGCGGAGCCGACGACCCTCGCCGTCGCCTCGATCGACGCGGACGGCTCGGCCTCGTACTCCTTCTACGTCGAGGGCACGGCGGACCGCCTCTTCACGGTCCCGGCCCAACTCCCGGACGCGACAAGGGCGGTGTCCTTCGGCACCTGCTCGCTCGTCCTGGAGCCGGGCGCGAGCGCCTACGAGGAGCTGATGCACGCTGCGGCCGCACGCGGCGTGTTCACCACCCTCGACCCGAACATCCGCGCAGGACTGATCCCCGACGCCGATGCCTACCGGGCCCGGTTCAAGAGCTGGCTCCCGTCGGTGTCACTTCTCAAGCTCTCCGAGGAGGACGCTCTGTGGCTCGGGGGCACCCCACGCGAATGGCTGGCGTCCGGGCCGGCGGCCGTGGTGATCACGCACGGCGGCGACGGTCTGACGGCGTTCACCCGCGACGGCTCGGTGCACCCGGTACCCGGCGAGGAGGTCGAGGTCGTGGACACCATCGGCGCCGGCGACACCGTGAACGCGGCGCTGCTGCACGGCCTGGCCACCCGCGGCGCCCTGTCCCCGGCGGCCTTGGCGGAGCTGGGCCCCGAGGGCTGGACCGAGCTGCTGCGCTTCGCGGCCCGCGCGGCGGCGATCACCTGCTCACGGGCGGGCGCGGAACCGCCGTACGCGTCCGAACTCCACGCTCTCTGAACCCTCACCCATTGCTCTCTGACAGCCGGTACTCCGTGAGGCCCAGCACTCCCTGGGACCCGCTACTCCCTGAGGTCCGGCCTCCTCAGCCGCTGACGACCCGCAGCGCCCCCGGCTGCCGCCCGTTGAGCCGGTCCAGTGCGGTGGCCGTGGCGTCGTCGGCGGGAAGGTGTACGACCATACGGAGGCCGTCGTCCGGTAGGGCGAGCGTTTCGTATGCCAGGAGCAGTGGGCCGGCCTCCGGGTGGGTGACCAGGTCGGTCCCGGCCCGCCGGGGCATGGCGGGTACGGCAGCGAGCCGGTCGGCGAACGAGGCGCCCGCGGTGACCGTCAACTCGTCGGCCATTGCGGCGACATAGGGGTCCTGGAGCGACGCCTCGTTCCTGAGGTGCGCGACCTGTTCGTCGGCCACCCGGTCCCAGTCGGCGTAGGCGGCGCAGGCCCGCTCGTCGGTGAACACGTACCGGAGGATGTTGGGCTGCTTGCCGTCGAGCACTCCCAGCGGTCCGGCGAGCCGTCGGTAGCCGGTGGTGTACGCGAGGATGTCGCCGATCCAGTTGATCAGCACCGCGGGTGCGGGCTCCAGCCGGTCCAGCATCGCCCGCACGGTCGGGCGCACCGTACGTGTGGGTTCCACCGCCGCGGAGCAGAACACGGCACCAGGGCTTGCCTCTTTGACGAGTCGGCGCAGCAGGACCCGTTCCGTCACCGGCAGCCGCAGCGCGTCGGCGAGTACACCCAGCACCTGCGGCGAGGGGTTGTGATCGCGGCCCTGTTCGAGCCGGGTGAGGTACTCGACGCTGATGCCGGCGAGCGTGGCCAGCTCGGATCGGCGCAGCCCCGGGGTGCGACGGCGTGAACCGGCCGGCAGCCCGACCTCGTCGGGTGTGATCGCCTCACGGCGTGCGCGCAGGAAGGTGCCCAACTCGTTGTCGCTCACCGGTAGAACGTACAACGCGCGCGTCACCGGATCGTGGCCCTGTCACTACCACCATGAGCCCGGCCTCCCTCCCGCTCGCCGACCACCCCAGGGTGGAGCCATGACCTACGACAACTCCACTGCCACGCAAGCCACTTCGCTTCCGCTCGGATCGGGCGAGTGGGAGCTCGACACACTCCACTCGGCCGTCAACTTCACCCTTCGCAACCTCGGGATCGCCAAGGTGCGCGGTCGTTTCGGTGAATGGACGGCCGGACTGTACGTCGGTGAGACGGCCGACGACGTGCGGGTGAGCGCCGAGATCGCTCTTGCCTCTATTGACACCGGGAACGCCGACCGCGACACGCACACCCGAGCGGCCGACCTGCTCGACGTCGAGAAGCATCCGACGATGACGTTTCGCTCGACTCGGGTGTTCGCCGATGGCGAGGCCTGGGCGATGGAAGGGGACTTGACCATCGGGGACGTGACTCGTCCGACGACGCTGGCCGTCGAGTTCGGCGGAGTGGTGGAATCCCCCGTCGACAGTCGCAGGCACGCGGGGTTCGAGGCGACGGGCGAGATCCGGCGCAGCGACTACGGTCTGGACTTCGGGTCCGGGCTCCTCAGTGATGTTGTCAAGATTCAGCTGGACATGCAGTTCGTCGAACCGCAGGGACAGGGCGGCTGACTGTGCAACGGACGGCGCCCCACGGGGAGTTCCCGTGGGGCGCCGTTTTTTCACCGACTTGTCAGGACTTGCCTGCCCGCGTGGTCTTCTTCGCGGGGGTCGCCTTCTTCGTGGCCGTCGTCTTCGTGGCCGCCGCTGTCTTCTTGGCCGACGTGTTGTTGACCGCCGTGTTGTTGACCGCCTTGGTGGCCGTCTTCTTGGCCGCCGCCTTGCGAGGGGCCTTCACCGCGGTCCCGTCGCTGATCCGGTCGGCCCCGAGGACCTCGCGCAGGAACTTGCCGGTGTGGCTGGCCGGAACGCCGGCGACCTCCTCGGGCGTGCCCTCGGCGATCACGAGTCCGCCGCCGTTGCCACCCTCGGGACCCATGTCGACGACCCAGTCCGCCGTCTTGATGACGTCGAGGTTGTGCTCGATGACGATGACCGTGTTGCCCTTGTCGACAAGGCCGGAGAGCACCGTGATGAGCTTGCTGATGTCCTCGAAGTGCAGGCCGGTGGTCGGCTCGTCGAGCACGTAGACCGTGCGCCCCGTCGACCGCTTCTGGAGCTCGGAGGCCAGCTTCACCCGCTGCGCCTCACCGCCGGACAGCGTCGGCGCCGACTGGCCGAGCCGGACGTAGCCGAGACCGACGTCGTGGAGCGTCCTGAGGTGGCGGGCGATCGCGGGCACGGCCTCGAAGAAGCCGAGCGCCTCCTCGATCGGCATGTCGAGGACCTCGGAGATGGACTTGCCCTTGTAGTGGACCTCCAGGGTCTCCCGGTTGTAGCGCGCCCCGTGGCAGACCTCGCAGGGGACGTACACGTCCGGCAGGAAGTTCATCTCGATCTTGATGGTGCCGTCGCCGGAGCAGTTCTCGCAGCGGCCGCCCTTGACGTTGAAGGAGAAGCGGCCCGGCAGATAGCCCCGTACCTTCGCCTCGGTCGTCTCGGCGAACAGCCTGCGGACGTGGTCGAAGACTCCGGTGTACGTCGCCGGGTTGGAACGGGGCGTACGGCCGATGGGCGACTGGTCGACGTGCACGACCTTGTCGACGAGGTCGTCGCCGTCCACGCGCGTGTGTCGCCCTGGAACGTTCCGCGCACCGTTGAGCTCGCGGGCCAGGTGCGTGTACAGGATGTCGTTGACCAGTGTCGACTTGCCGGAGCCCGACACACCGGTGACGGCGGTGAGGACACCGAGCGGGAAGGAGACGTCGATGTCCTGGAGGTTGTTCTCCCGGGCGCCGTGCACGGTGAGCCTGCGGCTCGGGTCGGCGGGGCGGCGGATGTCCGGGAGAGGGATCGCCTTCTTGCCCGACAGGTACTGCCCGGTGATCGAGTCGGGGTTGTTCAGCAGATCCTTCAAGGAGCCGCTGTGTACGACCTTGCCACCGTGCTCGCCCGCGCCGGGGCCGATGTCGACGACCCAGTCGGCGACCTTGATGGTGTCCTCGTCGTGCTCGACGACGATGAGCGTGTTGCCCATGTCGCGGAGCCTGACCAGAGTCTCGATCAGGCGGTGGTTGTCGCGCTGGTGAAGGCCGATGGAGGGCTCGTCGAGGACGTACAGGACGCCCACGAGCCCGGAGCCGATCTGGGTGGCCAGCCTGATGCGCTGGGCCTCACCGCCGGAGAGCGTGCCGGCCGCCCGGTTCAGCGACAGGTAGTCGAGGCCGACGTCGACCAGGAAGCGCAGCCGTTCGTTGACCTCCTTCAGTACGCGCTCGGCGATCTGCTTGTCGCGCGCGTTGAGCTTCAGCTCGCCCAGGAAGTCCGCGCAGTCACTGATGGACATCGCGGCGACCTCGGCGATGGACTTCTCCATGACGGTGACCGCGAGAACGAGCGGCTTCAGGCGCGTGCCCTCGCAGGTGGGGCAGGGCACCTCGCGCATATAGCCCTCGAAGCGCTCACGGCTCGCGTCGCTCTCGGCCTCGCTGTGCCGCCGCTTCACGAAGGGGACAGCCCCTTCGAACGCGGTGGTGTACACCCGCTCGCGCCCGTACCGGTTGCGGTAGCGGACCTCGATCTGTGTCTTGTGGCCGTAGAGCAAGGCCTTCTTGGCGCGCTGCGGAAGACCTGCGAAGGGGATGTCGGTCCGGAATCCCAACGCGTCGGCGAGAGCACCGACCAGGCGGCCGAAGTATTCCTTGGTGTGTCCGTGCGACCAGGGGTGGATGGCGCCCTCGTCGAGGGACTTGTCCTCGTCCGGGACGATCAGCTCGGCGTCGACCTCCATACGCGTACCGATACCGGTGCACTCGGGGCAGGCGCCGAAGGGCGAGTTGAAGGAGAAGGAGCGGGGCTCCAGCTCCTCGAAGGACAGGTCGTCGTAAGGGCAGTACAGGTGCTCCGAGTACATGCGCTCGCGCTCGGGGTCGTCTGCGGGGAGGTCGACGAAGTCGAGTACGACCATGCCCCCGGACAGGCCGAGGGCGGTCTCCACGGAGTCGGTCAGGCGGCGCTTGGCGCCGTCCTTCACCGTAAGGCGGTCGATGACCACCTCGATGGTGTGCTTCTCCTGCTTCTTCAGCGTGGGGGGCTCGGTGAGCTGGATCGTCTCGCCGTCGACCCGGGCCCGGCTGTACCCCTTGGTCTGGAGATCGGCGAAGAGGTCGACGAACTCGCCCTTGCGCTCGCGCACGAGCGGCGACAGGACCTGGAAGCGGCTCCCCTCCGGCAGCTCCAGGACCTTGTCGACGATGGCCTGCGG
Source organism: Streptomyces sp. NPDC058470 (assembly GCF_042721055.1). Taxonomy (NCBI): domain Bacteria; kingdom Bacillati; phylum Actinomycetota; class Actinomycetes; order Kitasatosporales; family Streptomycetaceae; genus Streptomyces; species Streptomyces sp. NPDC058470. Next base: position 133,439 of record NZ_JBHXMF010000018.1, on the reverse strand, counting down.
CGACTGGCGGGTGATGGGGCGGCCGCACTCGGGACAGTGCGGCTTGCCGATGCGCGCGAAGAGCAGGCGCAGGTAGTCGTAGACCTCGGTGATGGTGCCGACCGTCGAGCGCGGGTTGCGCGAGGTCGACTTCTGGTCGATGGAAACCGCTGGGGAGAGGCCTTCGATGAAGTCCACATCCGGCTTGTCCATCTGCCCGAGGAACTGCCGGGCGTACGAGGACAGCGACTCGACGTACCGGCGCTGCCCCTCGGCGAAGATCGTGTCGAAGGCGAGGGAGGACTTGCCCGACCCCGACAGGCCCGTGAAGACGATGAGCGAGTCGCGCGGAAGGTCGAGCGAGACATTCTTCAGGTTGTGCTCGCGCGCTCCACGGACGATGAGACGGTCGGCCACGCCGGTCCGCACCTTTCTTGTTTCTTGAGAGAAGTGACAGGGGCAGGGCCCCGTCGTTTTCAGACTAGGGGGAGCCACTGACAGCGCCGGGTCGGTTTCCCTGGTTCACAACAATCCCGGGCCATCCAGCATGCCCGACGCCGCGCCCGAGCCTATAGCACGTGCATTCGATTTGAGGTGCTGGTCAACTGCCTTCACCCGAACGTGTGGCGGAGCTATCGTCGAGCCCATGAACGATCATGTGCGTGACCTGGCGTCTGTACGTGACGCAACCGAACGGCTGCTCACCGCAGCAGCCAAACTGGACAACGCTTCTGTGGCCGAGCCGACACGGCTTCCCGGCTGGAGCCGCGGTCATCTGCTCGCCCACATCGCCCGCAATGCGGACGCCCTCGTGAACGTCCTCGCCGGACGCCCCATGTACGCCTCCGGGGATGCCCGGGACTCCGACATCGAGCGAGACGCCCCGCGCCCACTGAACGTGCAGCTCACAGACGTGCGAGAAAGCGGGGCGCGCTTTCAGGAGACCGGGGCCGCGCCCGCGGACTGGTCCCGCACGGTGGAGCTGCGCAACGGAGTCACGGACTCCGCATCCCGGGTGCCGTTCCGGCGGTGGGTCGAGGTCGAGCTGCACCATGTGGATCTGGGGATCGGATACGAGCTGGAGGACGTCTCCGAGGAGTTCACCCGGCGCGAGATCGACTTCCTTGCGGAACGTTTTCGGGGCCACCCCGACGTACCCGCGTTCCTGGTCAAGGAGGACGACGGCCGTCTGATTCCCTCCGGCCGTCGCGAGGAGGAGCCGATCACCGTCACCGGCCGCCCGGCAGACCTGCTCGGCTGGTTCGCCGGGCGCCGCGAGGGTGCGGCGCTGACCACCGACGGCGGCCCGCTCCCCGTTCTCCCGCCGCTATAGGCTGCCGCCATGACGTACAGCGGAGCGGTGACGGTCGGCGGCCCTGCCGATGTGCACGAGTTGCAGGACCTGATGATCTCCAAGGTCGCGGTGGGCCCGATGAACAACAACGCCTACCTGCTGCGCTGCCGGACCACCGGCGAGCAGCTCCTGATCGACGCGGCCAACGACGCCTCGACCCTGCTCACGCTGATCGGTGACGACGGCATCGCGTCCGTCGCCACCACCCATCAGCACGGCGACCACTGGCAGGCGCTCGCGGAGGTCGTGGCGGCGACGGGCGCCCGCACGTACGCGGGCCGGGACGACGCCGACGGCATCCCGGTGCCGACCGATGTCCCGGTCCAGGACGGCGACCCGATCCGGGTGGGCCGCGTGGAACTCACCGCGCGCCATCTCGTGGGGCACACGCCGGGCTCGATCGCGCTCGTCTACGACGATCCGCACGGGCATCCCCATGTGTTCACGGGGGACTGTCTCTTCCCGGGTGGTGTGGGCCACACAGACAAGGACCCAGTGGCGTTCGCCAGTCTCCTCCACGACGTCGAGACGAAGATCTTCGAGGTGCTGCCGGACGAGACCTGGGTCTACCCGGGCCATGGCAACGACACGACGCTGGGCGCGGAACGGCCGCATGTGCCGGAGTGGCGCGCGCGGGGGTGGTGAACCCCCTGTTCCGTGGGGGCGTACACCGAGCTGCGCTCCCCGCGCACGTCCGGAAGCGTCCGCCCGCCCCCACGCAACCACCCCGCACGCGCCCCGTGTGAACCGAGCGCACGCGCCGGTGTCACGCGTGCGCTCCCGGCGCGCGCTCTGGTGCGGTCCACTGAAAGCAGCCCCGCGCAGGATGACGGCTCCGGCGCGGATGGGCCGCCGGCCTATCGATCCCCGCCCTCGGCCGGCGGCCCCGGCGAAGCATCTCAACAGGATGCTCGGCGGTGCTTTTGGGCACGTGTTCACAGGAATGCAACACCCGTTCCCAATATGCGGACAGTTGTCCTTGTGACCTGGACAAACAGGACGCCGCACTGTCACTCTCCCGCCATGCATCTCGCCCAGCGCGCCCTGCGCCGCACCGCGCCCGCCGCCACCGTCGCCGTGCTCGCCGTCGTCGCCGTGGGCTGCGCCCCGCAGCCCGAGGACAACGCGGCCGCCTCGCCCTCCGCGAACGCCTGCGACAGGGGCAAGTTGGCCACCGAGACGTCCGGCAAACTGACGATCGCGACCGACGAGCCCGCGTACGAGCCGTGGTTCAAGGACGACAAGCCCGCCAACGGCGAGGGCTACGAGTCGGCGGTCGCGTACGCCGTGGCGAAGCAGTTGGGCTACGCGACGAGTGACGTCGTCTGGCAGAGCGTCCCCTTCAACAAGGCCTTCGCACCTGGTGAGAAGACCTTCGACTTCGACATCAACCAGGTGTCGATCAGCGCCGAGCGCAAGAAGGCCGTGGACTTCTCGTCCGGCTACTACGACGTCCGCCAGGCCGTCATCGCGCTGAAGGACTCCAAGGCGGCGAAGGCGACGAGCATCGCGGACCTCAAGGACGTGAAGCTGGGCGCCCAGGTCGGCACCACCAGCCTCGACTACATCAACGACGTCGTGAAGCCGACCGAGGCCCCGGCCGCGTACGCGAAGAACGACCAGGCCAAGTCCGCGCTGAAGAACGGGCAGGTCGACGCGATCGTGGTCGACCTGCCGACCGCCTTCTACATCACCGCGGCCGAGGTGACGGACGCGAAGATCGTCGGACAGTTCGAGAACAGCGGGGGCACGCCCGAGCAGTTCGGGCTCGTCCTCGACAAGGGCAGCGCGCTCACCTCGTGCGTGACCGACGCGGTGGACGCCCTGCGCGCGGACGGCACGCTGGCCTCGCTCGAGAAGCAGTGGCTGTCCGACGCCGTCGACGCTCCGGTACTCAAGTGACGGTCGTGAAGGACGCGCCCGGCAGTGACTCCGGCGAAGGAGACATGCGAGAGGCGTACGTCCCGTCGCAGCGGCGGATCGAGCGGGAGCGTTACAAGCGCACCCGTTCCCGCCGTGCGACGGCGATCGCCGCGCTCTCCACCCTGATCACCGGCGTCGTCCTCTACTACGTCGTCGTCAGCGCACCGGGCTGGCCGCGCACCAAGGAGACGTTCTTCAACGGGCAGTACGCGCGCGAGGCGTTCCCCAAAGTCCTCGAAGGGCTGTGGCTCAACGTCCGGCTGCTCCTGATCTGCGGCGCCGCGGTGCTCGTCCTCGGCATGCTGATCGCCATCGCCCGCACCCTGCGCGGCCCGGTCTTCTTCCCGCTGCGGGCGCTGGCCGCCGCGTACACGGACTTCTTCCGCGGCCTCCCGCTGATCATCAACCTGATGATCGTGGTGCTGGGCGTCCCCGCGCTGCGGCTCCAGGGCGTCACGGTGGACCCGATCCTCCTGGGCGGCACGGCGCTCACGCTCACGTACTCGGCGTACGTCGCCGAGGTGTTCCGCGCCGGCATCGAGTCCGTCCACCCCTCCCAACGCGCCGCGGCGCGCTCGCTCGGCCTCACCAACCGGCAGTCCCTGCGGTACGTCGTGCTCCCCCAGGCCGTACGCCGTCAGGTGCCGCCCCTCCTCAACGACCTGGTGTCCCTCCAGAAGGACACCGGACTCGTCTCGATCGGCGGGGCGGTGGACGCGGTGCGCGCCGCGGACATCATCGTGGGCCGCAGCCTCAACTACACGCCGTACATCGTCGCGGGGCTGGTCTTCGTCGCCCTGACCATCCCGATGACCCGCTTCACTGACTGGGTCACCGCCCGGATGGACCGTCAGCGGGCGCAGGGAGGGACCATATGACCATCGCTCCGGTACTGCGCATGGAGTCCGTCCGCAAGACCTTCGGCGAGTCCGTCGTGCTGCGGGACGTCGACCTCGATGTCGCCCCACACACGGTGACCGCGCTGATCGGTGCCTCCGGATCGGGCAAATCCACCCTGCTTCGCTGCGCCAACCTCCTTGAGGACATCGACGACGGCGCGATCTGGCTGGACGACGAGGAGATCACCCACCCGCGGGCCGACCAGGACGCGGTACGCCGCCGGATCGGCGTGGTCTTCCAGGCGTACAACCTCTTTCCGCACATGACCGTCCTGGCGAACATCACCCTCGCTCCGCGCCGCGTGCACGGCGTGAGCCGCGCGGGGGCGGAGGCGCACGCCCGTGAGCTGCTCGACCGGCTCGGGCTCGGCGCCAAGGCGGGCGAGTACCCCGACCGGCTGAGCGGTGGCCAGCAGCAACGGGCGGCGATCGTCCGCGCGTTGGCCGTACGTCCCCGGCTGCTGCTCCTGGACGAGATCACCGCCGCCCTCGACCCGGAACTCGTGGGCGAAGTCCTCAGCGTCGTCCGGGATCTGAAGGACGACGGCATGACCATGGTCCTCGCCACGCACGAGATGGGCTTCGCCCGCGAGGTCGCGGACCAGGTCTGTTTTCTGGACGGCGGCGTGGTACTTGAGCGCGGCACGGCCCAGGAGATCTTCGAGAACCCGCAACAGGAGCGGACACAGCGCTTTCTGCGGCGCATCGTGGAGGCGGGGCGGCTCTGACACCGGCGGCACCGCGAAACACCGGCGGCACCGCGACGCAGAGCCCCGGCTCCATGCCCTCAGGCCTCCGCGTGCCCCGTCCCCGCGAGGGCCGCGACCCGCTCCACCGCGAACGCGTACCCCTGCACCCCACACCCCGCGATCACTCCGTCGGCGCGGAGGGAGACGTACGAATGGTGCCGGAACTCCTCACGCTGGTGGATGTTGGAAATGTGGACCTCCACCACTGGAAGGCCGTCACAGGTGTTGAGCGCATCCAGGATCGCGACGGAGGTGTGTGAGTAGGCGGCCGGGTTGATCACGATCCCGGCGTGGTTCAGGCGCGCCTCGTGGATCCAGTCCACCAACTCGCCCTCGTGGTTGGACTGCCGGAAGTCGACCGTGCCGCCGTGCGTGGCCGCCGCCTTGGCGCACAGGGCCTCGACGTCGGCGAGCGTGTCCGAGCCGTAGATCTCCGGCTGGCGCTGTCCGAGAAGGTTCAGGTTCGGCCCGTTGAGGATCATGATCGGGGCGTTGGCGAGTGTGCGGGGCACAGTTCCTCCGGTCCTTCCAGATACGCCGACCCGTCGAGGGCCGCTGCTCAGACCCGGTTTATCACGGTGCGCTCGGCCGGCACGGCCTCATACCCTTCCGTCATGACGACGCCCTCATACCCTCCCAAGCCCTCGCCGGGCGACCGGATCGCGGTCGTCTCGCCCTCCTCCGGACTCCCCGGGCTCCTCCCGCTTCCCTACGAGCTGGGTCTGGAGAGGTTGCGCAAGGAGTACGGCCTCGAACCGGTCGAGTATCCGGCGACCCGGAAGATGGGCTCGACGCCGCAGGAGCGTGCCGACGACCTCCACGCGGCGTTCGCCGACCCGACGGTCAGGGCCGTCATCTCCTCCATCGGCGGTGATGACCAGATCACCGTGCTGCCGCTCCTCGACCGGGAGTTGATCCGCGCCAACCCGAAGCCGTTCTTCGGGTACAGCGACAACACGTGCCTCCTCGCATACCTGTGGAACGCCGGAATCGTCGGCTACCACGGCGGATCGGTGATGTGCGAGCTCGGCCGCCCCGGCGCGATGGACCCGCTGACCGCCGAGTCGCTGCGGGCCGCGCTGTTCACCTCCGGGCCGTACGAGCTGCGCCCCGCCGAGCGCTTCGGTGAGGTCAACAGCCCCTGGGAGGATCCGGCGACCTTCGATTCCGAGCCGCCGACGGAACCGGGCGACGGCTGGACCTGGCACCGCCCGGATCCCGTGGTCGAGGGCCGCTCCTGGGGTGGCAACGTCGAGATCCTCTCCTGGCTGCTGATGGCCGACCGCGAGATCGCCCGCGATCCCTCCGTGTACGACGGTCATGTGCTGTTCCTGGAGACCTCGGAGGACATGCCGAGGGCCGGCGACGTCTTCTGGATTCTGCGCAGCATGGGCGAGCGCGGCCTGCTGCGACGTTTCCCCGCGCTCCTGATGGGGCGCCCCAAGGCATGGTCGTTCCACCAGCCCAACGACGCCGACGCCAGAGCCCGTTACGTACGGGAGCAGCACGAGGCGGTGCTCCGAGCCGTCGATATATATGCGCCCAACATGCTGGTCGTCCTCGATGTGGATTTCGGTCACACCGATCCGCAGATCGTCATCCCCTATGGGGGCACGATCCGCGTGGACGGCCCAGCCCGGCGCATCACGGTCACCTACTGACCTGGAACAAGCCCCCACACGCCCCCGTAACCGCCGATCACCGTGGGTAGTTGAGGCGGCATGCACGACGTACACACAGTGAAGAAACCGTCCATGCTCCGCCTCGCGGCCGCTTCCCTCGCCGGGACGGCCATCGAGTTCTACGACTTCTTCGTCTACGGCACCGCGGCCGCACTGGTTCTCGGGCCGTTGTTCTTCCCGACGTTCTCTCCGCTGGCGGGGACGCTGGCGGCCTTTGCGACGTTCGGCGTCGGCTTCGTCGCCCGTCCGCTCGGCTCGGTGCTCTTCGGGCACATCGGGGACCGGCGCGGCCGGCGGCCGGTCCTCGTCGCCTCACTGCTGCTGACCGGCGCGGCGACTGTGGCTGTCGGCTGCGTACCGACGTACGACACGATCGGTGTGGCCGCCCCCGTGCTCCTTCTGATGCTGCGTTTTCTGCAGGGGCTCGGGCTCGGCGGGGAGTGGGGCGGAGCGGTACTGCTCACCGCCGAGCACGCGCCCACCGAGCGGCGCGGACTGTGGTCGAGCTTCCCTCAGATCGGTCCCTCTCTGGGGTTCGTACTGGCCAACGGCGTGATGCTGGTGCTGTCGGCGACGCTGTCCGACGCTCAGTTCGCGGCATGGGGGTGGCGGGTGCCGTTCTGGGCGGCGGGGGTGCTGGCGGCGGCTGGGCTGTGGCTGCGCAGCTCGCTCGTGGAGAGCCCGCAGTTCCTGGAAATGAGGGACCCCGCGCGCGTGCCGATCGCCGAGGTGGTGCGCGATCACTGGCGACTGGTGCTGCTGACGGCCGGCGGCCTCGCAGTCGGCTACGCGGTGTTCTACGCGGTGACGACCTGGGCGCTCGCCTACGGCGTCGAACGGCTCGGGGTGAGCCGTACCGTCATGCTGGCCTGCATCATGGCCGCCGTGGTGGTGAAGGGCTCCCTGACGCCCGTGATGGCCATGCTCGGCGACCGTTACGGGCGGCGCCCCCTGTGCCTGGTGGGCTGCGCGGGCGCCGCGCTGTGGATGTTCCCGATGATCGCGCTGCTGTCGACCGGCGAACCCCTGCTGATGTTCCTCGGCTTCCTGGTGGCGCTGATCACTTTCATCACGATGTTCGCCGTGATCGCCGCGTATCTGCCGGAGTTGTACGAGCCCCGGGTGCGCTGCACCGGCGCGGCGGTGGGCTACAACCTGGGCGGGGTCCTCGGGGGCGCGCTCACCCCGATCGTGGCGACGGCGGTGGCCCAGGGGGAAGGGGTTCCCTGGGGTGTGGCCGCCTATCTGACGGGGATCGCGCTGCTCAGCCTGGGGTGCTTCGCGCTGCTGCCCGAGACACGGCCGGTGCCCCGGCTGACGGTCGTCCCCGCCCCGGAGTGACCGACCACTGCGGTGCGCGACGCCGGGCGACGCACCCTAGGGATTGATCGCCAGCTCCAGGTACGCCGCGAACAGCACCAGATGGACGCCACCCTGCAGCGGCGTGGCGCGCCCGGGAACCACCGTCAGGGCGCTGACCACCACGGTCAGCGCGAGCAGCACCATATGGGTGGAGCCGAGGCCGAGCACCAGCGGTCCGGAGAGCCAGACGGACGCGAGGGCGACGGCGGGGATCGTGAGGCCGATGCTGGCCATCGCCGAGCCGAGTGCCAGGTTCAGGCTGGTCTGCACGCGGTCACGGCGGGCCGCCCGCAGTGCGGCGATGGTCTCGGGGAGCAGCACGAGCAGCGCGATGATCACACCGACCACGGCGGCCGGCATGCCGGCTGCTTCGACCCCGGACTCGATGGTCGGCGACACGCCCTTGGCAAGCCCGACCACGCCGACGAGGGCCACGGCGAGCAGCCCCAGGCTGATGCGGGTCGTACGGGCGGACGGGGCGTCGGCGTGGTCGTCCACGTCGATGACCTTGCCCTGTCGGGTGATCGGCAGGAAGTAGTCGCGGTGGCGCATGGTCTGGGTCGTCACGAAGAGGCCGTACAGGACCAGCGAGGCCAGGGCGGCGAAGGTGAGTTGGGCCGTGGAGAACTCCGGGCCCGGCTTGCTGGTGGTGAACGTCGGGAACACCAGGCTGAGCGTGGCCAGCGTCGCGACGGTCGCGAGGGCGGCCCCGGTACCCTCCGCGTTGAAGACCGCGAGTCCGTGGCGCAGTGAGGCGACGAGCAGGCACACCCCGACTATGCCGTTGCAGGTGATCATCACGGCCGCGAACACGGTGTCGCGGGCCAGTGTCGAGCTCTTGTCGCCGCCGTCCGCCATCAAGGTGACAATCAGGGCGACCTCGATGATGGTGACGGCGACGGCGAGGACGAGCGAACCGAAGGGTTCGCCGACCCGGTGCGCGATCACTTCGGCGTGGTGCACGGCGGCCAGCACGGCTCCGGCGAGAACCACCGTGACGAGCGCGACAACCGCGCCGGGCAGATCACGCCCCCAGGTGAAGGCCAGCAGGACCAGGGCGATCACGGGCACCACAGACGTCCACTGCGTCAGGAGTGACCGGAATCGAACGAGCATGCAGTGATCCTTTCAGGCGGACAGGGGCCCCGCGTTCCGGTGACGCGGGGCCCTGGATCGAGCCTCTACTTCAGCTCGGTCGTTTCCCGTACGTCGCAGTCGGTGAAGGAGGGTGGCCTGGTACACAGCGCGGCCAGCTGCTCCGCCAGCCTGGACGTCTCGGGGTCGTTGCTGTTGCGCACGGCGTCCTCGTGCGACTCGAACTCCATCAGTACGAGATAGCGGCCCGGCGTACTGCGGTCCTGGAGGACGAGACGGTGCGTGGGACCGCCGGTGCGACCTGCGGCGCGCTGGGCCGCCTGCTCGACCAGCTCCCGCATCTCCGCGATGCGCTCGGTCTCGAAGTCGATGATCTGCACGAACTTCATGGGTGCCTCCACCCGGCCGTGGCGTCCCCGGGCTGAGGAGCGCTCAGGACCCAAGCAAGCACCGGAAGCGGTACCCGGCAACCGGCCGGGCACCGCTCCAGGAGCGATTGTTTCTCCGGCTGGCGCGGCCGGCGTGGTCAGACGTCGATGCTGTCCTTCGGCGCGCTCTCGGCCGCTTTCTGCGCCGCCTGCTTCTTGGAGGCGATGAGGCTGGTGATCGTCGTGACGACCAGCACCCCGCAGATCACGCCGAGCGAGACCGGAATGGAGATCTCGGGGACATGGACGCCCGACTCGTGCAGCGCGTGCAACACCAGCTTGACGCCGATGAAGCCGAGGATCACCGACAGGCCGTAGCTGAGGTGGACCAGCTTCCTGAGCAGGCCGCCGATGAGGAAGTACAGCTGGCGTAGACCCATCAGCGCGAACGCGTTGGCTGTGAAGACGATGTACGGGTCCTGGGTCAGGCCGAAGATCGCGGGGATCGAGTCGAGCGCGAAGAGCACGTCGGTGGTGCCGATCGCGAGCATCACGACCAGCATCGGCGTCATGACGCGCTTGCCGTTCTGCTGGATCCACAGCTTGGTGCCGTGGTAGCGGTCGGCCACGCCGAAGCGTCGCTCAGCGGCCTTGAGCAGCCGGTTCTCCTCGAACTCGTCGCCCTCGTCGTCCGCCCGGGCCTCCTGGATCAGCTTCCAGGCGGTGTAGATGAGGAAGGCGCCGAAGATGTAGAAGACCCACGCGAAGTTCGCGAGGACCGCGGCACCGGCGGCGATGAATATCGCGCGCAGTACGAGGGCTATGAGCACACCGACGAGGAGCACTCGCTGCTGATACTGCGTGGGCACCGCGAACTTCGCCATGATCAGGACGAAGACGAAGAGGTTGTCGACGCTCAGCGACTTCTCGGTGATGAAGCCGGCGAAGAACTCTCCGGCGGGCTGGCCGCCGGAGAAGACGAGCAGCCCGAGTCCGAACAGTGCGGCCAGAGCGATCCAGACGACCGTCCAGATTCCGGCTTCCTTGATCGATACGTCGTGCGGCTTGCGGCCGATGAAGAAGTCGATGGCGATGAGGGCGGCAAGGCCCGCGATCGTCAGGACCCATAGGGTCACGGAAACATCCACTGCGCCTCCGGCAGTTCGTAACGGCAAATTTCAGCGTCGTCGCTGCTGGAGGTCTCTTCCACCCGTGGCGGCCGGGACCGCGCGATGCGTCCGGTGCCTGCGGGCCGACGCCCCGGGATCTGGCCTGATCCGTATTGACGGGTACGCCGCAGTTGGTAGGGAGTACTCCCCTCCGTGTGGAAAACAGTACCCGAATCACCAAGGAAAGGTAAAGGGGTTGGTAAAAGAAAGCACAAATCCGCTGGTCAGGAGACTTTACCTGCGCTTGATACAACCGCTGGAAGCGTCAGCGGTTCCAGGAGCGGCGGGCTTCCGCGACCTGCGTGAGCACCTGGTCGAGCACCTGACTCCCCGATGGGACAAGCCCTGGGTCGTACGTCCAGGCATGCCCGACCCAGGGGTCGGCGAGGTGGTCGTCGGGCACCGGGGTGAGTCGCAGCAGCGATCGCCAGAGCGGGTCGAGCAGCGGCCCATAGGCCTCGGCGTCCTCCCGGTCGGCCACCATCATCAGGTGGACGCCGACAGCCGGCCCCTCGTCGGCGAGATAGCGAAGCTGGGTCACGGCACGGTCGTCGAAGCCGTGCGGGAAGTCGTTGACGATCAACAGCTGTTCGGCGGTGTCGAGGTCCGGGGGCAGTGAGTCGGCCACTCCGCCGCGCACCGCCATCCCCACCAGGTCGACACGCTGGGTGAGGCGGGCCAGGACGTCGGCCACCCCCGCCGCGCCGACGGCGGGCGCGCTGTCGAGCACCCCGGACCGCACCAGCGGCGCGAGAGACGAGGCAGCCGAACCTGCCGGATCTATGACGTGCACGGTGAACTCACCCGCCGGATGGATGGCGAGCAGGCGCCCTGCATGCGACACCGCCGTGTCCACGGCGAGGCGACGGAGTTCGTCGGAGTCGGCGAGTGAGTCGCTGAGGCCGGCGCGACCGCTGTCGATCCACAGGCCGCGCTCCAGCGGCAGCCGGACCAGCATCGGAATGCCCAGACTGCCGCTCTCGGGGAGTCGGAGGTCGCCCAGACGCACAGCCATCGGGACCTCCATGGGCACCCGATAGCCGTGCCAGACCGGATTGTCCCAGCGCGCGAACGCCGCGGGCAGCGCAGGCTCGACGACATCGGACTCGGCACGGAGCTGCGCGAGGTCCCGGTCGAGGGCAGCCCGTGCCTGGTCGACCAGCTGGGCTTGCTTGGCCTGAGCCGCCTCGCGCGCGGCGTCGCCCTGCCCGCCGATCCGGCTGCGCGGGTCGGACAGGACCTTGTCGAGTTCCTGCTCCATACGCGAGTCGGCGAAATCGACGGCGCTGCGATAGGCGGCGGTGGTGCGGGCCAGGTCCTCGAACATCCCCCACACCTGGTTGTAGAGCCGCTCCTCCATGGACCAGCCGGTCGCGTCGCCCGCGACGGGCAGTGCGGGCTGCCCGGGCGGAGTCGGGGGTGCGGTCGGCGGGGGCGGGGGCGGCGCCGCGTTCTGCCGACCGGGGTGGCTGTAGTCGACCGGACCGCCGGCGCCGGCCGCGGACGCCTGCGTGGCGGCAGAGGGGTCGGCCTGCGTCGGGGCCGCGGGGTAGTCCGTCTGCGGCGCTGTGGCGCCCTGCGCGCCGGACGCGTCGTAAGGGGACTGCGGCGATACGTTCCCGGGAGTGCCCTGGGGCGGTGCCGCGTACGGCTGGTCCCCTCCCGTCGCCGAGGTGGCCGTCTGTCGTGAGCGGTCCGCGTCGGGCGTACGGGCCGGGGGCGGGGCCACCGAGCGGGCCAGGCCCTGGGCCACCGCCTCGTTGATGCTGCTCGCGAGCTGCTGCGCTTCGGGCAGGCCCTGGTCGGTGAGGAGTTCGGCGAGACCGCCCGCGTATCCCTGACCGACCGCACGGACCTTCCACACGCCCTGTCTGCGGTAGAGCTCCAGGGCGACGACGGCCGACTCGGCATCCAGACCGGTGATGGTGTAGCTGGCGACCTCGGAGCCGTCGAGGCCGGTGACCGCGACGAAGGGGGCGGCGACGGCTCCGAACCGGACCGGGCCGCCGACCCCGGACGGCAACGCGAGCAGCACACTCACCCGGTGCACGGCCTCCGACAGGGCGTCCAGGTCGAAGGCGAGGCGATGGTCGGCCGCGGCCTGCCGGGAGACCTCGAGTCCGGGCAGGGTGGGTGCGCCGGGGTGGGCCACCCACTCGACACCGCGGACCCTGCCCTGCTCGTCGCTGAGCGTGGCCCCGGCCACGATCGGCTTCCCTGCCGAAACGCGGACCTCAAGACGGACCTGGGAGAGCGGGTGGTTCTGCCCCCGGACCAGCTCGGCCGTCATCGCCGTGTCCCCCTACGTCGCTTCGTGTGCCGCTCGCCGGACTGCCTACAGCTGCGGCAGGATCGCGGGCATCAGGTCCTGGAACGTGCGCCCGTTGGCAGGCGTGCCGATGGCCGTCATCTGCCAACCCGCGCCCGCCCGGTGCACCTTCGCCATGATCTGGGCCGTGTACTGCCCACCGCCTGCCAGCGTGTAGCGGGCGAGCTCCTGTCCGTTGGTCTCGTCGACCAGCCGGCAGAACGCGTTCTGCACCTCTTGGAACGTCTGGCCGGTGAAGGAGTTCACGGTGAAGACGATCTGGTCGATGTGGACCGGGATGCGCTGCAGGTCGACGAGGATCGACTCGTCGTCGCCGCCCTGGCCCGCACCGCCGACGAGGTTGTCACCGGTGTGCCGCACGGAGCCGTCGTCGCTGACGAGGTGGCGGAAGAACACCACGTCGACGGGCTGCTTGTCGGCGAACAGCACGGCGGAGGCGTCGAGGTCGATCTCCCGGGTGCGCGAGCCGAACAGGCCGCGCCTGGGGGCCGCCTGCCAGCCGAGCCCCATCCGCACCGCGGTGAGGGTCCCCCCGTCCTTCTTCTGCAGACTGATGGCCTGACCCTTGGTCAGGTTGACGCCAGGCCCACCGGGCGTGCTGCCCTTGGATACGTCGACCACGCGCTGATCCCCTCTCAAAGTCCCCTGTTTCCGCGGAGTCCGCGGATGACCAGAACCCTACGCAGCGGCACTGACAGTGCCGAACCCTGGGGCGCACTTTGTGTCGGTCTTGCAACACAGTGCGTACAGGAGGACGTCGGCACCGGCAGATGCGTGTCAGGCGAGTCCTCCCTCCTTCATCTGCCGCAGCTCCTTCTTCATCTCGGAGACCTCGTCCCGCAGCCGGGCCGCGATCTCGAACTGGAGGTCGGCAGCGGCGGCGCGCATCCGCGCCGTCATCTCCTCGATCTGCCCGGCGAGTTCGGCCGCGGGGCGGTCGGTCGGAACCGTCTCCTTGCTCTTGCCCTTGGCGGACCTGGCCGCCTTGCCACCTAGCGCGGGCACCGGGGTCTTGCCGCCCTTGCCGTCATTCCCCTTGCGGTAGCCCGAGCCGAGCAGCTGCTCCGTGTCGACGTCCTCGCGGGCGATCTGGGCCACGATGTCGTTGATCTTCTTGCGGAGAGGCTGCGGGTCGATGCCCCTCTCCTTGTTGTAGGCGACCTGCTTCTCCCGGCGGCGGTTGGTCTCGTCGATGGCCTTCTCCATCGCCGGGGTGATCTTGTCGGCGTACATATGGACCTGCCCGGAGACATTGCGTGCCGCGCGGCCGATGGTCTGGATGAGGGAGGTGCCCGATCGCAGGAACCCCTCCTTGTCGGCGTCGAGGATCGACACCAGGGAGACCTCGGGCAGGTCGAGGCCCTCACGGAGGAGGTTGATGCCGACCAGGACGTCGTACTCACCCGCGCGCAGCTCCCGCAGCAGTTCGACGCGGCGCAGGGTGTCGACGTCGCTGTGCAGATAACGCACCTGGATGCCGAGCTCCAGGAAGTAGTCGGTGAGGTCCTCGGCCATCTTCTTGGTGAGGGTGGTGACCAGGACACGCTCGTCCTTCTCGGTGCGCTTGCGGATCTCGTGCACCAGGTCGTCGATCTGGCCCTCGGTGGGCTTGACGACGACCTCGGGGTCGATGAGGCCGGTGGGGCGGATGATCTGCTCGACGAAGCCGTCGCCCCGGGAGAGTTCGTACTTCCCCGGGGTCGCCGACAGATAGACGGTCTGCCCGATGCGCTTCTGGAACTCCTCCCACTTCAGGGGACGGTTGTCCAGCGCGGAGGGCAGCCGGAAGCCGTGGTCCACGAGGGTGCGCTTGCGGGAGGCGTCGCCCTCGTACATGGCGCCGATCTGCGGGACCGTGACGTGCGACTCGTCGAGGACGAGCAGGAAGTCGTCCGGGAAATAGTCGATCAGTGTGTTCGGTGCGGAGCCGGGCTCGCGGCCGTCGAAGTGCATCGAGTAGTTCTCGACGCCGGAGCAGGAGCCGATCTGGCGGAGCATCTCCAGGTCGTACGTCGTGCGCATGCGCAGGCGCTGAGCCTCCAGGAGCTTGCTCTGCTTCTCCAGCTCGGACAGGCGCTCGCCCAACTCCTTCTCGATGTCGTTGGCGGCACGCTCCAGTCGCTCGGGGCCCGCGATGTAGTGGGACGCCGGGAAGATGTGCAGCGAGGTGTCGTCGCTGATGACCTCGCCGGTGAGCGGGTGGAGAGTGGAGAGGGCCTCGATCTCGTCGCCGAACATCTCGATGCGGACAGCCAGCTCCTCGTAGACCGGGAAGATCTCGATGGTGTCGCCGCGGACCCGGAAGGTGCCTCGCGCGAAGGCCACGTCGTTGCGCGTGTACTGGATGTCCACGAAGCGGCGCAGCAGGTCGTCCCGGTCGATCTCGTCGCCGACCTTGAGCTGGACCATCCGGTCCACGTACTCCTGGGGAGTACCGAGGCCGTAGATGCAGGAGACCGAGGCGACCACGATGACGTCACGGCGAGTGAGCAGCGAGTTGGTCGCGGAGTGGCGCAGACGCTCCACCTCCTCGTTGACCGAGGAGTCCTTCTCGATGTAGGTGTCCGACTGCGGGACGTAGGCCTCGGGCTGGTAGTAGTCGTAGTACGAGACGAAGTACTCGACGGCGTTGTTCGGCAGCAGCTCGCGGAACTCGTTGGCCAGCTGGGCGGCCAGGGTCTTGTTCGGCGCCATGACGAGCGTGGGGCGCTGGAGCTTCTCGATCATCCACGCGGTGGTGGCGGACTTGCCGGTGCCGGTCGCGCCCAGCAGGACGACATCCTTCTCACCTGCGCGGATGCGCTTTTCCAGCTCGGCGATGGCCGCAGGCTGGTCACCGCTCGGCTGGTAGGAGCTGACGACCTCGAAGGGCGCCACCGAACGTTCGATCTTGGATACGGGCCGCATGGAATCAACCGTACGACCCCGCACTGACAACGGGGCAGGATCACCAGCTCTGCCGGGTGCGGGACCTGCGCCTTCCACGGTCGTGGCCCGAGTGGAGCCGCGGACGGTGTCCGGGGTGCGGGACGGCCGGGTGGGCGGGGACGCCCGGCCTGTTCTCCACGGGTTTCCGGTCGGGCTTCCCCATCACCATCAGCGGGTCGAACATCACGACGACACCCGCCAGGCAGAGGAAGACCATCGGTCCGATCAGCATGGGTGCGAGCAGGGCGGCGGGCGAGTCCCCGGCGGGGGTGCCGGACGCGTTGTGCAGATGGACGCTGAGGGCGGCCATGCCCGTGTAGTGCATACCGCTGACGGCGAGCCCCATGACGAGGCTGGCGCCCACGCTCCAGAGGAACCCGCGGACCTGTCCCGCGGCCCACAGGGCGGAGGTGGCGGCGACGACGGCTATGACGACGGAAGCGGAGACGGTGAGCGTGTTGTACTCGAGGTTCCCGTTGACGCGCAAGCCGGCCATGCCCAGGTAGTGCATCGAGGCGACTCCCAGGCCGGTGATGGTGCCCCCGGTGAAGAGCGCCGTTCCGGTGGCTCCCCGGTAGCCGACGATGAAGATCCCGACGCCGACCATCACGATGGCCACGCCCAGGCTCGCGAACGTCAGCGGCTTGTCGTAGCGGACCGGGGTCTCCTCGATCGTGAACCCCATCATCGCGATGAAGTGCATGGTCCATATGCCCGAGCCGATCGCGGCCGAGCCGAGTGCGAGCCAGCCCGCGCGCCAGGAGTGGGCGACAAGCATCGATCTGGTGGCGCAGCGCAGCCCCAGCGCTCCCCCCAGGCAGGCCATGAGAAAAGCCACCACAGGTGTGACGAATCCGTAGCTGAAGTCGTCGACCGTGCCCTGCATACGTGGCTGTCCTTCCCGCCCTGTTGCGTCCGGAAATCCCCGGATTGCCCCCACCCTCGGGACCGCGAGAACGGTCAGGGTTGAGGCAGAGAGTATGACTCCCACCAGAACGGTCGAACGGTTTTCCCGCAAAGAATTACGGCCCCGCCCCACTTGTGCGGCGCCGGTGTGCGGACTTGGGCAACTCCGTTCATTTTGTGGTTGTCCTGCACCTCTCCACGCCGCGGGCGTTGAACAACGCGAGGACAGCCCAGCAGGGCGTCAGTCAGTGGTGGAGCCACGACCACCGGAACCCGGCTACGAGTATCAATGTCAGTGGTGCGCCGTACGGTGGAACGCATGAACAGCCACGGGCAGTACGAGCAGCAGGTCGTGTGGGTGGTCGTCGGCACGGACATCGGTCCGCTGCTGCTGGCGGCGACGCACGACGGCCTGGTGAACGTCGTGTTCCACGCCACGGACGCGGTGCGCGACAAGGCGCTCGACCGGCTCGCGTCACGTCTGGGCAGCGAGCCCGTCGAGGCACCCGACTCCCCGCTCCTGGCCGAGGCGATACGTCAGATGACGGCCTACTTCGCCGGTGAGCTGCGCGACTTCGAGCTGCCGCTGGACTGGTCGCTGATCTCCGGGTTCAACCGCCAGGTGCTGCGCGAGCTGGCGTCCGGCGTTTCGTACGGCGCGGTCGTGGGCTACGGCGACCTGGCCGGGCGAGTCGGCCAGCCGCGCGCGGCACAGGCCGTGGGCGTGGCCATGGGCTCGAACCCGCTGCCGGTCGTCGTGCCGTGCCACCGGGTCGTCGAGAGTAACGGCGGCATAGGCGGCTTCGGCGGCGGGCTGGAGACCAAGCGGAAGCTCCTCGCGCTGGAAGGAGTGCTTCCGGAGCCGCTGTTCTGATCACCCGCTGTCTCCGGAGCCGCTGTTCTGATCACCCGCTGTCTCCGGAGCCGCTCTCGTGACCGCCCAGTGCCTCCGGAGCCGCCGTTCTGGCCATCCAATGTTTTCAGAGCCCCTTCTCTGACCGCCCGATGCTTCCGCGTCCGCTGTTCTGGCCACTCTCGGTGAGCCGCCGCGTGACTCATCGATGAGACGCGCTCCGGCTCCTCGGGGTGTCGCCTCCGCCAGATCGCAACGGGCCGGCCGGCATCCCTTCTGGCCGGTCGTCCAGGCCGGCGCTCTGCTCGGTCTCGGCGCCCCGAGGCGCGGGCGACGCGAGCCGCCGAGCAGGCCGTCAGAGGCCGATCTGGTAGGCCTTGCGGAGCGTCTCGTGGACCGTCCAGGTCGTGCGGTCGCCCTCGCGCAGGATCGCCGCGTCGCCGGGACCCACGTCGATGACGTCGCCGCCCTCGACCTCGATCGTGGCGCGTCCGCTGACGACGACGAAGAGCTCGTTCGCCTCCGTGTCGGTCACGACGCCGGGCGTGATCTGCCAGATGCCGCGCAGTTGCTTGCCGTCCGCCGACTCCCACAGAACCTTGCCCGTCACGACCGGGGCGCCGGAGACGATCTGAGCCGGATCCAGCGGCTCCGGTTCGAGCTCCACGTTGGGGATGTGCACGGCGAAGGAGGGCCTGGCCTGGGAGTTCGTGGTCATGAGCGGTCACCTTAAACGCATGCCGGAGCCGAGGGTGATGACGGGGTGCCCCACCTCGGAAAAGGCCCTGCCGCGGAGGGTGGCCGGAAGGCGCGGCTGGTAGCAGACTCCGCCATGCGCACAGCCGCTGGCGTCCGAAGCAACGGGGCTGAAAGGACGGCGATCAGGCATGAGCAGCGGAAACAGGGCAGTCGCGTATCTCAAGCCGGGTGCGGTGGAGGTCAGGACCATCGACCACCCGACGCTTGAACTGCAGGACGGACCAGGAGTGGCACCCGACAACATCGGCCGCACATGCCGGCACGGGGTCATCCTCAAGGTACTCGCCAGTAACATCTGCGGAAGTGACCAGCACATGGTGCGGGGTCGTACGACCGCGCCCGAAGGGCTGGTCCTCGGACACGAAATCACCGGAGAGGTACTGGAACGCGGCCCGGACGTCGAGTTCGTCGAGGTCGGGGACATCGTGTCGGTGCCGTTCAACATCGCCTGCGGGCGGTGCCGCAACTGCAAGGAGCAGAAAACCGGCATCTGCCTGAACGTCAACCCGGCCCGGCCGGGCGCCGCTTATGGGTACGTCGACATGGGCGGCTGGGTCGGCGGGCAGGCCGAGTACGCCATGGTCCCGTACGCGGACTTCAACCTGCTGCGGTTCCCCGACCGGGACCAGGCCCGGGAGAAGCTCCTCGACCTCACCATGCTGTCGGACATCTTCCCGACCGGCTTCCACGGCGCGGTCACCGCGGGCGCCGGAGCCGGTTCGACGGTGTATGTCGCCGGGGCTGGCCCGGTCGGTCTCGCCGCCGCGGCTTCGGCTCAGCTCCTTGGTGCGGCGGTCGTCATCGTCGGGGACCTCAACACCGAACGCCTCGCCCAGGCGCGGAGTTTCGGCTGCGAGACCGTCGATGTGTCACGCGGCAGCGTGGGGGACCAGATCGCGCAGATCCTCGGGGAACCCGAGGTCGACGCGGCCGTGGACGCGGTCGGTTTCGAGGCCAGGGCCCACGGCCCGAACGCCCAGGAGGCGCCCGCGACCGTCCTCAACTCGCTGATGGGCATCACGCGCGCGGGCGGCGCC
Source organism: Streptomyces sp. NPDC058470 (assembly GCF_042721055.1). Lineage (NCBI taxonomy): Bacteria > Bacillati > Actinomycetota > Actinomycetes > Kitasatosporales > Streptomycetaceae > Streptomyces > Streptomyces sp. NPDC058470. The sequence goes on along the minus strand of NZ_JBHXMF010000018.1, from coordinate 114,047 downwards.
CTCGGCATCCCCGGGCTGTACGTCACGGACGACCCCGGGGGGATCGACCAGGACGCCCGGACAGGGACGCTGAAGGTCCGGCTCGGCCTGGGTTGGGCGAAGAGTCACCAGTTCACCACGGGCCAGTGCCCGGTGATGCGGTACCACCGGGGGCTGATGCAGGCGATCCTCCACGAGCGGGTGCACATCGCCAAGGCGGTCAACGCCACGGTGATCAGTCTGGACGACGCACCACGCGGTTACGCCGAGTTCGACCAGGGCGCCAGCCGCAAGTACGTGCTCGATCCACATGGGGCCCTGGACGGCGTACGACCCGTCTGAGGCGCTGAAAGCCATACGTCCAGCCGGCTGACAGGGGTGCCCACGCGCGTGGGCACCCCTGTGCGTTACTCGTAGTGCCGTGCCTCGAAGACGTTTCCGTCCGGGTCGCGGAAGTAGAAGCTGCGCCTGGAGTTTCCGCGGGCGCCGAAGGAGTCGTACGAGAAGTCCGAGACCGGGACGGAGCGCTCCTTTAGACGTGCCCACAGTGCAGTGAAATCGTCCTCCTGGAGGGACACGCATACGTGGTTGACCGGGTGACCGGCACTGTCGGCTCCTCCGGGGACCATGTTCATGTGCGGCGCCATGGCGAGCGGCGCGAGGTCGAAAATGGTCTCCTCATTGAGGCGTACGGAGGGGAACGACACCTCTCCCGCAGCGAATTCGCTGACCCTCAGGGGTTCCAGGCCGACCACCTTCTCGTAGAAGCCGGCGGAGGCGACCGGATCGCGTACCCAGAGGACGACATGGTCGAGACGTGCCGAGTTGTCCGTCATGTCCTCAGGCTGGGGGTCCGCGACGCCGGTCGCAAGGGTTTGACCTGGTGTGCCGCTCGCCAGAGATGAGGAAAGACGACCGACAGGAGGCAGGCGCGTGATCGTGGTGTCCGAAGAGGTGCGAGAGGCGCTCGACGCGCGCCGGCCGGTGGTGGCCCTGGAGTCGACGATCATCGCGCACGGGCTGCCGCGCCCGCGCAATCTGCAGGTCGCTCTGGAACTGGAGGATGCCGTACGGCGGGAGGGCGCCGTTCCCGCGACGATCGCCGTGCTCGACGGGCGGCCCCTTGTCGGACTGGACAAGGAGCAGTTGGAGCGGGTCGCGAACGAGGACGGGATCCGCAAGCTGGGGCACCGCGATCTGCCCCTCGCGGTGGCGTCGGGGGCGAGCGGGGCGACGACCGTGTCCGCGACGGCGCTGCTGGCCGCCCGCGCGGGCCTACGGGTGTTCGCGACGGGCGGGCTCGGCGGGGTGCACCGGGAGTGGACGGTGACCCAGGACGAATCCGCCGATCTGGGGCTGCTGGCGCGTACCCGGATCACGGTGGTGTGCGCGGGCGTCAAGTCGATCCTGGACGTGCCCGCGACGCTGCAGCGCCTGGAGACGCTGGGCGTGGCAGTGGCCGGATACGGCACGGAACGGTTCCCCGGCTTCTATCTGTCCGACTCGGGGCATCCGGTGGAGTGGACGCTTCGGTCGCCCGGGCAGGTGGCGGATGTCATGCGCGCGCAGGACACGCTGGACGGTCCCGAGTCGGCGCTCATCGTCGCGAACCCCGTCCCCGAAGAGGAGCAGCTCGCTCCCTCGCTCCACGCGCGCGTGCTCGCCGACGCGCTGCACGCGTGCGAGGCCGAGGGCGTGGCCGGGCAGGCCGTGACTCCGTTCCTGCTCGACTATCTGGTGCGGCACACGGACGGCGCCTCGCTGAGTGCCAACCTCGCGGCGGTACGCGGCAACGTACGTCTCGCGGGGCGGATCGCCGCCGCCTGGGCCGGGGCGGCGTGAGCGGGACGGATCACGCGGCTGCCGGGCGAAACGGAAACGCGGCCACAGGGGCGCTGCTCGTCATCGGTGACGTGGTCACGGACGTCGTCGCCCAGCACCGGGGACCACTGGCGGCGGGCACCGACACCGCCGCCACGATCCGGACCCTGCCGGGCGGGGCAGGCGCCAACGTCGCCTGCTGGGCGGCGCATGCGGGCTGTACGGACGTGCGGTTGCTCGGCCGGGTGGGTGCGGACGCGGCCGGGTGGCACGAGCGTGAGCTGACGGCATCCGGCGTACGCCCGCTCCTCGTCGTCGATTCGGAGGCGCCCACGGGGACGGTCATCTGCCTGGTGGACACGGGTGCTTCGGCCGAGCGCACGTTCCTCACGGACCTCAGGTCCTCCCCTCAGCTCGAACCCGGCGACTGGTCTCCCGCGCTGCTCGACGGGGTCGCGCGGCTGCACCTGTCGGGCTACCTACTCTTCTCCGAGTCGGGCCGGGCGCTGGTGTCGGTGGCACTGGAGTCGGCACGCGCGCGTGGCGTACCGGTGAGCCTGGACCCCGCGTCGGCGGGGTTCCTCACGCATTTGGGTGTGGACCGCTTCCTTGCACTCGCGGAGGGTGTCGACATCCTGCTGCCCAGCCGGGACGAGGCCTTCCTGCTGACGGGGCTGCCCGATCCGGCGGACGCGGCGGCCAAGTTGAGCCGCCACGTCCCCCTGGTCGTCGCCAAGCAGGGCGGCGACGGAGCCCTGGTGGCCCGTTCGGGCGCCGTCCACGCCCGTGTTCCGGCATCGCCCGCCACACCCCGCGACACCACGGGCGCGGGCGATGCCTTCACCGGAGCGTTCCTCGCCGCCCTGCTCGCGGGCGCGGAGCCCGAGGAGGCCGCGGTGAAGGGGTGCGGGGCTGGGGCGACGGCGGTGGAGCGGGTCGGGGGGAGGCCGCCGACGCTCTCGTGACGGTGCCCAAGAAGGCACCCACCCGAACTCGACGCACCGACTCCCTTCCCGCGTCCAGGTCCTGTCGTCACCCTCCCGTCGTCGCCCGGAGGGCGGCCTCGCGCCCGCTGCGGCAGCAGCCTGTGTCGCAGTAGGTGCGTGCTCTCGGTGTGCCGGGCGTGGACCCTCGTACTGGACGTACTTGGGTCTGCGCCCGGTGCGGCGAGAAGGCGTGCAGCCCGTCGCGAGGCAGACGGGAATGTGACGACAGGACCTAGCCCTTGCGCCCCCACGCCGAGATCATCGGCGCCGTAGTCAGGTCCATCGACCCGGAGGCGACATTGGCCAGGTGACGGTCGATCTCCTCATGGGTGGCGAGGCCCGCGGCGACGAGCTGTTCTCTGATCTGGCGGATCGTCGCGGATTCGAGGGCGGCGCAGGCGGGCGAGGTGACGGGGAAGTACGCGTCGGCCTCCACACCGCGCAGCCCCGCCTGGCGAAGCAGACGCGGGAGCTTGCGGCCGTATCCGAGGTCGGCGCCGCGCTCCCCGAGCAGGCTGCGCAGGCCTTGGCGCAGCCGGTTCGCGAGTTGTTGCTCGGGGCCGTACTCGTCGAGGCAGAGCAGGGGCTGCAAGGCGGGATCGGCGTCCTCGACGAGGAGCCGGCCACCGGGACGCAGGGCCTTGATCATCGACCGCAACGCCTGCTCCCGGTCCGGCACATGGACCAGTACGAGCCGGGCGTGCACGAGGTCGAAGCCGTCCCCCGGCGGCTCCTCCACACCCACGTCGTGGACGCGCACCTGGATCGGCGGGCGGGCGGCGGAGGCCACCCACGACGTGTCGATGTCGGTCGCGATGACCCGTCCGGTGGGGCCGACCTTCTTGGCGAGCCAGGACACCACGGACGTGCCGCCCGCGCCGACCTCCCAGCAACGCCAGCCTGAGCCGATGCCGAAGCGTTCGAGGTGCCGGAACGTCGTGGGGTCGAAGAGAGTGGCGGAGGCGTCGAAGCGCTGCTCCGCCCCGGTCTGCCGATTGTCGAGGAGATACCCGTCGGTTCGCGTCATGGCGAGATCATCCCATTTGAGTGCCTTGTTATGAATCGTCGACGCTCCCGTTGTCGACACTCACCAGCGGTGGACATACCGGAGCGGAATGTTCCGTTCCCACAGGCTTTTCCGGCGGTCGAACCGGCCTGGCAAACTGACACACCAAGGCGCAAAGTGCGGCGCGAGGGGATCCACGCAAGGAGAGCCAGATGTCCATGGCAGGGAATCTGCGGAAGGTCACGGGCCTGGACAAGGTCAGCGGCCTCCGCAAGGTGGCGCGGCTGGCACGGCGACGCACCCGAGTCGACCTGAGCCACCCCGCCCGGTCCCCGCTGGGTTCGGCGGTAGTGAACTGCGTGGCTTATCAGGACGGCGCCAGAGTCCCCGGCGGCCGCGATCTGGTCGACACCGTGGAGCGGGTCCGCAAGAAGGACAACGGGTTCGTCTGGCTGGGGCTGCACGAGCCGACGGACCAGGAGTTCGTCGGCATCGCCGATCTCTTCGACCTGCACCCTCTGGCCGTCGAGGACGCGGTGGAAGCCCATCAGCGCCCGAAGCTCGAGCGGTACGACGAGACGCTGTTCGCCGTGTTCAAGACGGTCTGCTACGTCGAGCACAAGGAACTGACGGCGACCAGCGAGGTGGTGAACACCGGCGAGATCATGGTCTTCGTCGGGACCGACTTCGTCATCACGGTGCGGCACGGAAGGCACGGGTCGCTGGGCCCGCTGCGCGAGGAGCTGGAGGCCGATCCCCACCAGCTCTCCAAGGGCCCGGCCGCAGTGCTGCACGCGATCGCGGACCATGTGGTCGACGACTACGTGAATGTCACGGACTCGGTCCAGGCGGACATCGACCAGGTCGAGGCCGACGTCTTCGCCGAGAACGGCGCTCGGGCGGACGCGGGCCGCATCTACCAGCTCAAGCGTGAACTCCTTGAACTGAAGCGGGCCGCAGTTCCGCTCGCCCGCCCGGTCCAGGAGCTCGCCACCCGCCCGATACGGGCGATCGACCCGGAGATACAGGCCTATTTCCGCGACGTCTCCGACCATCTGTTGCGGGCCACCGAGCAGATCGCCGCCTTTGACGAGCTGCTCAACTCCATCCTGCAGGCGCACCTGGCGCAGGTCACGGTCTCGCAGAACGAGGACATGCGGAAGATCACGGCGTGGGCGGCCCTCATCGCCGTACCGACGATGGTCTGCGGGGTGTACGGCATGAACTTCGAGCACATGCCGGAACTGCACTGGACGTTCGGCTACCCGCTGGTCCTGGCCGTGATCGCCACCATCTGCCTCGTCCTGTATCGGGGGTTCCGGCGCAGCGGCTGGCTGTGAGACCTGAGGCGCCTCTCGCCCGGCCCGGCCGACCGGACGAGAGTGCGCACTCGGAAACGAACGTGCCCGCGGGAACGGGCAGATCACCGGGAGGAGGGTCGGCGCGGCGGAAACCTCGCCGGGATTTGCCGAATCGGGAGGATCGACGAGGTCAGCTCGTCGCGCTCCTCGCGTAGACGCTCTCGACCCAGGCGGCGAGTTGTTCGTCCGTCAGATGCCGGGCCAGGTCGGCCTCGCTGATCATGCCGACCAGGCGCTTGTTCTCGATCACGGGGAGCCGGCGGATCTGGTGCCCCTTCATCTCCTGGAGCACCTCGCCGACATCGGCGTTCGAGTCGATCCAGCGCGGGGTTCCCTGGGCCATCTCGCCCGCGGTGACCCGCGCCGGGTCGTGGCCCATGGCCACACAGCCGATGACGATGTCGCGGTCCGTGAGGATGCCGCAGAGCCGTTCGTTCTCGTCGCTGATGGGCAGGGCTCCTACGTGGAGCTCGCGCATCAGCTGGGCGGCGCGGTCCAGGGTCTCGTGGGCTGGAATCCACTGGGCACCACGATGCATGATGTCTCCGGCAGTGGTCATGAAGTACCTCCCGGTGCCGGACGGCCGGCGCGGTGCGGAAGGCACCGCTAGTCCCGGCGCCCTACATTCTCGCCGCGCTCCCGGAGAAACGCACCCGGAAGTTCC
>NZ_JBHXMF010000018.1:0-108133 GCF_042721055.1 Streptomyces sp. NPDC058470 | reverse complement strand
TCCCGGTTTCGGGTCAGGGTTCCCGGTTTCGGGTCAGGGTTCCCGGTTTCGGGTCAGGGTTCCCGGTTTCGGGTCAGGCGGAGAAGCCGACGATCTTCTGCGGGACGACACGGATGATCACGCGGACCTCGTCGTCCTTCTCCGCCGGAGGGTCGATGCCGAGGTACTTGTGGGAGAGCTCGTACGGGAGGCGCTTGGCGTCGTCGGGGAGGATCTCGGCGGTGCCGCGGATCTCCACCGAGGTGTAGGGGTTGGCGAGGTCGAAGACCGAGAGGCTGATCCGGGGGTCGCGCTGAAGGTTGCGCACCTTCTGGCGTCCGGCGGTGGAGGAGAACAGCACGGTGTCGCCCTCGCGTTTGATCCAGACCACCGAGTTCTGCGGAGCGCCGCCGGGGCCGAGGGTGGCGACGCTGGCGAAGTTCTTGGCGTCGAGGAGGGTGCGGACCGATTCAGCGAAGGAGAGCGTCATGACCATCATCATAACTATATGCACGTGCATGCAGAAGGGTTTTGAGTGACTGGCCTCGATCAGCCGTTCCAGGCGGGATGGCGTGGGTCGTCGGCGCGTACCAGGACGTCGGCCGTGTCGCCCGGGTCCGTGTCGGTCTCGTAGCGCGCGAAGGCGGGGAGGGTCCAGTGCTCGGTCTCGGGAGTGCGTCGGCGGAGTGCACCTGGGGAGAGGAGCACGTGAACGCTGAGGTCGAAGGGGAACCAGTGGCGAAGGAGGAAAGGGCCGTGCAGCAACAGGGGGCTGCCTGGCGGGAGTTGGACGTAGGGGCTGCGGGTGGCGCGGTCGGTGGCCGGATCCCAGAGGTCGGGCAGGACTCGGCCGTCGCCACCGGGTTCGAGGGGGCCGAAGACCTCACGCCACAGGGCGCCCGTGTCGAACCAGCCGTCGTAGTACGACTCCACGTCCTCGCGGCCGTATTCGAGCCGCACCGACGAGGGACGCAGGAAGCCCTCCGTTCCGACCACGAGCGAGGAACGGCCTCGTATACGGAGAGCTGCGGAGACACGGTCCGCGAGTTCGCCGGGGCGGGCGGCCGGGGCTCCGTCGAAGGCGATGCGCGGCCAGGGGCTGCCGTCGTCCGGTTTCAGGTCGAGCAGCCGCTCGGCGAGAAGGTCGCCGAGCCTTTCCCAGGTGATCGCTTCGAGTCGCACGTAGCCCATGATGCCGCGATCAGGAGGCGTTCTCGTGGGCGTCGCGGGCGGCGAGGAGTTGCGGAAGGTGCGTGGCGCTCCAGGTGCGGGCGGCGTCGAGGAGGGGGATGAGGGTGCGGCCGAGGGGAGTGAGGGCGTATTCGACGCGGGGCGGGTTCTCGTCGTATGCGGTGCGGGTGACGAGTCCGTCGCGTTCCATGGCGCGGAGGGTCTGGCTGAGGACCTTGGGGGTGATGGCGCGGAGCGGTACACGTAGTTCGGTGAAACGGCGCGGGCCGCCTTCGAGGCAGCGGATCACCATGCCGGTCCACTTGTCCCCGACCCGGAAGGGCATCGCTCCGGACGGGCACACGGGGTCGAACATGTCGGAGGCGAGGCTCCCGGCCGGCGCCGGGCGCGGCTCGACACGTGACGGCTCGGTACGTGACGGCTCGGTACGTGACGGCTCGGTACGTGACGACTCGGTCATCGTTCGAGGCTAGCGCCGATTTCGTTGAAGTAACCGGTATCCCGTGCATACCGTCCAGGTCAGGCGGTGAAATGCGCTGCCTGGCAAGGGGGTTGGGCATGGCTGGGATCGTCGTGTTCGGAGCGGGCGGACGCGCGGGGCGGGCGGTGACGGACGAGGCCCGGAGGCGGGGGCACCGGGTGACGGCCGTGGTGCGGGAGCCGGGGCGGTATCCGGAGCTCGGCGTGGACGGTGTCTCGGTCGTACGGGGTGATGTCACCGATCCGGTGTCGGTTGCCGGAGTGGTCGGCGGGCATGCCGCGGCCGTGCACGCCGTGTCGCCGTTCAGTGGTCCGGAGCAGGGATTGGACTCACTCGACCCGGAGTTCTTCGTCAGGGCCGCGGACTCGCTGCTCGGCGGGCTGGCCGGGGCGGGGGTACGCCGGCTCGTCGCCGTCGGGCTGTTCGCGAACCTCCTCGGGGCGGACGGCCGGGCGGTGATGGACGATCCGGAGGCTTTCCCGGCGGAGATCCGGCCGTTCGCGCTGGCGCACGCGGAGGGGCTGCGGCGACTGCGGGACGCGGCGGGCGAGGAGAAGGGGGGCCGGGAGGGTGCGGACAGAAACGGCGGGAGTGGAGAGCATGCGAACACGGACGGCGGGGGCGGGGAGGGTGCCGACCGAGCGGGTGCGGACAGGGAGGGTGCCGGCCGAGCGGGTGCGGACAGGGAGGGTACGGCTGACGTCGACTGGGTGATGCTCACGCCGCCGGCCCGGTTGGAGGACGGCGCCCCGCGCACCGGGCGGTACCGGTTCGGGGGCGAGAGCGCGCCGGACGGTGCCGCGCACCTGTCGTACGCGGACCTCGCGGTGGCGGTGCTTGATGAGATCGAGGCGCCGACATTGCACCGTACGCGGGTGTCGGTCTTCAACCCGGGGTCACCCCTGAGATGACTCCTGGTCCGGCTCCTGGTCTGTTCCTGGTCTGTCCCTAGTCCGGCGCCTGACTCGGTTCCTGATCCGTCTCCTGATCCGTCTCCTGACTCGGTTCCTGATCCGGTTCCTGATCCGTCTCCTGACTCGGTTCCTGATCCGGTTCCTGATCCGGTTCCTGATCCGGTTCCTGATCCGGTTCCTGATCCGGGTTTCCCCGAAGCCGGCGACGTAGATCCCGGGTCGGACAGGGGAATGAACCGCGTATGGCACCGATCACAACTCCCCCGCACCGCACCGGACTTCTCGTCATCCAGCCGCTCAAGAAGCGACAGTGCGCCGAATGCCGGACCGGGCCGCTCGCGTTGCTGGTGCTGGAGGAGGGGGCGCCGCGGTGTCTGGACTGCGCGGATCTCGGGCATCTGGTGTTCCTGCCGCGGGGCGACACCGCACTGACGCGGAGGTCGCGGGAGGGGAGTGCGCTGTCGGCGGTGGTGGTGCGGTTCAACCGGCGCAGGAGCCGGTACGAGCGGCAGGGTGCGCTCGTCGAGGAGGCGGCGCTGGCCCGGGCCGAGGAGCGGTGCCTGGCGGACGCGGAGGCGCGGCGGCGGCGCCGGGTTCGGGATGCGCGACGGAGGGAGGCGGAGGATCTGCGGTTCACGGACGCCTTCGCGCGGGAGATCCGCCGGTTGTTTCCGGGCTGTCCGGCCGACCGGGCGCGGGACATCGCCGTGCACGCCTCGGTGCGTGGGAGTGGGCGGGTGGGGCGCAGCGCGGCGGGTCGCGCGCTGTCCGAGGCGGCGTTGGCCTCGGCGGTTCGGGCGTCCGTGCGGCACATGGATACGCCGTACGACCAGTTGCTGATGAGCGGGGTGCCTCGGTATGAGGCGCGGCGGCGGATCGCTGTGGTGGTGGAGGCCACCGTGCGGGGGTGGCATGCCGGGCAGGCGTTGCCGTGACGTAGAGGCCGGTTTTCGCCCCCTCCGCCCCTACCCGTCCCTTGTTCCTGGGGGCTGCCGTCCCCAGACCCCCGCATCGCGCTGAACGCGCTCGTCCCCAAACGCCGGACAGGCTGAAAGGCCTCGCCCTCCTCGCCCGCCTCGCCCTCGAACGCCGAACCGGCCGGTAGGCCCCTGGACGCTCCCGTATGCCCCCGCGCCCCTCAGCCATGGTCACCGTCGCCGTGCGGGTTTTCACTTGTGGTGATGGCGGGCTTCGGGTCGATGCGGGAGTGGACATGATCGATGGACCGTACTTCGTGCTGACGTTGCTGGGTGTGCTGGGCTGTGGGCTGGTGGCCGGGGTGTTCTACGGGTTCTCGTCGTTCGTGATGAGGGCGATCGCCGAGCTGCCTCCCGCGCAGGGGATCGCCGCGATGAAGTCGATCAATGTGTTCGCGTTGCGCCCCGCGTTCATGCTGGCGTTCATCGGGTCGGCGCTGCTGTGTGCCGCCATCGCGGTGGTCACGTTCGTGCTGCTGCCGGACGAGGGGGCGGTGGAGCTGTTGCTGGGCAGCGCGCTGTATCTGGTCGGGTGCTTCGGAGTGACCGTCGCCGCGAACGTCCCCCGCAACGACACGCTCGCCAAGATGGACCCCGGTAGCCCGGCGGCAGCCGCGTACTGGCCCACGTACGTGCGCGAGTGGTCGATGTGGAACCACATCCGCACGGTCGCCGCGGCCGCCGCGTCGATCTCCTACGTCCTCGCCCTCGCCTGAGCCGCCCCGGGGGAGCAGAAGCGGAACCGCAAGCAGAGGCCGCGAGCTGAGCGGCGCGGCCCGCGGCGGCGTCGTATCGTGGCCGGAAAGGTGTGCCGCCCGGAGGCCGTGGGCCAAAGAAGTCCGACGGCCGTGCGGCCCCGTGCCCGTCGCGTATGCAAGGGGGACGGCCATGGCCGATCCCAAGGGATTCATGACCACACCGCGCGAGGAGTATCCGCGTCGGCCCGTCGAGGAACGGGTGCGGGACTGGAACGAGGTGTACGTCCCCGGAGCACTGCTGCCGATCATCAGCAGGCAGGCCGATCGTTGTATGGACTGCGGGGTCCCCTTCTGTCACGAAGCCTGTCCGCTGGGCAATCTGATCCCCGAGTGGAACGACCTCGTCTCCCGGGAGGACTGGCGGGCGGCGAGCGACCGGCTGCACGCCACGAACAACTTCCCCGAGTTCACGGGGCGGTTGTGCCCCGCGCCGTGCGAGGCGGGCTGCGTGCTCGCGATCAACCAACCCGCGGTCACCATCAAGAACGTCGAGGTCGCCATCGCCGACCGCGCCTGGGCGGACGGGCTCACGCCGCCGCGCCCGCCGGACCGGCTCTCCGGGCGGACGGTCGCGGTCATCGGTTCGGGGCCCACCGGGCTTGCCGCGGCACAGCAGTTGACCCGGGCCGGGCACACCGTGGCCGTGTACGAGCGAGCCGACCGGATCGGCGGGCTCATGCGGTACGGGATCCCGGCGTTCAAGATGGAGAAGCGGCATCTGGACCAACGGCTGGGCCAAATGCGGGCGGAGGGAACCAAGTTCCGTACGTCGACGGTGGTCGGGCGGGACATCGGGGCGGCGGAGCTACGGGCGCGCTACGACGCCGTCATTCTTGCCGTGGGCGCGACGGCCTGGCGTGACCTCCCCGTACCGGGGCGGGAGTTGCAGGGTGTCCACCAGGCGATGGAGTACCTCCCGTTCGCCGACCGGGTCTGCGAGGGCGACCTGGAGACATCGCCGCTGTCCGCCGCAGGCAAGCACGTCGTCATCGTCGGCGGCGGGGACACCGGCGCCGACTGTCTGGGTACCGCCGTGCGTGAGGGCGCGGCGTCCGTGACCCAGCTCGACATCTATCCGCTGCCGGAGGCGGAGCGCGACCATGACTCCGAGCCCTGGCCGACGTACCCGAAGATCTACCGGCTGTCCGCCGCGCACGAGGAGGCCGACGCGCTGGAGACGGCGCCCACGGCGCACGCGGACGCGCGGATCTTCGCGGCGTCCACACTCCGCTTCACGGGCGACGCGGCAGGGCACGTCCGCTCACTGCACCTCGTCGAGGTGGACGCCGGGCGCCGCCCGGTCGACGGTTCCGGGCGGACGCTCCCCGCCGACCTGGTGCTGCTCGCGCTCGGCTTCTCCGGGCCCGACCGCCACGACGGCCTGATCGACCAGCTGGGCCTGGCCCTCGAGCCGCGGGGCACGATCGCCCGCGACGCGGAGTTCGCGACGAACGTCCCCGGGGTGTACGCCGCCGGGGACGCCGCCCGCGGACAGTCCCTCATCGTGTGGGCCATCGCCGAGGGCCGCGCGGTGGCGGCCGCGGTGGACCGCCGTCTGACGGGCGGCGACTCGCGGCTGCCGACGCCGATCGGGCCGTACGACCGCCCTATGCAGGTGTAGCGACACACGTCGGTCACACCCGTCGGTTATACGCGTCAGCGACGCTCGTCCGTGCCCGCGACCTTTGCCGTCGACAGTGCCACCCGGTTCCAGGTGTTGATCGTGAAGATCAGGGCCAGGACGTGGGCGAGTTCCTGGTCGTCGAAGACGGCGGCGGCCTGCGCGTAGACGTCGTCCGGGACGCCTCCGTCGGCGACCAGGGTGACCGCCTCCGTGAGGGCGAGAGCGGCGCGTTCCCTCTCCGTGAAGAAGTGACGGGCCTCGCGCCACACCGCGACCAGGTGCAGCCGGTCCTCGCTCTCGCCGGCCTTGCGGGCGTCGTTGGTGTGCATGTGGAGGCAGTACGCGCAGTGGTTGAGGTGCGAGGCGCGGATCTGGATGAGCTCGACGAGGGCGGGGTCGAGGCCGTCGCGGGCCGCCGCGTCGAAGCCGATGAGCGCCCGGAAGACCTTCGGGGCGGACTTCGCGAAGTCGAGGCGGGCGTTGTCGGTCACGGCCGCTCCAGCGGCCCCGGCAGTGTTCGTGTTCGTCGTCATGAACATGAATCTACGGGCCCGAAAGACCCGCGGTAGGGTGCATTTCTGTGGCAGAAACATGGGTCAATTCCGCGGAGCGGATCGGTGCCGACCTGCACCTGCAGCTGGATGTGGCCGGGTCCGGCGGGCGCCGCGCAGCGCTGATCGGTGCCCTGCGCGAGGCCGTACGCAGCGGCAGGCTCACGCCGGGCACCCGGCTGCCGCCGTACCGCTCGCTCGCCGCCGACCTGGGCGTCGCGCGCAACACGGTCGCCGAGGCGTACGCGGAGCTGATCGCCGAGGGCTGGCTGACCGCCCGGCAGGGCTCGGGGACCCGGGTCGCCGAGCGTGCCGAACCGCTGGGCGCCCGCGCGCGCGTACCGAAAAAGGCACCTCCACGCGCGCGTGGAGCCCGACACGACCTGCGGCAGGGCACACCTGACGCGTCGTCGTTCCCCCGTACCGCCTGGCTCGCGTCCTACCGGCGGGCCCTCCAGCAGGCGCCCAACGAGGCCTTCGGGCCCGGCGATCCGGCCGGCCGCGTCGAACTGCGTCACGCGCTCGCCGAGTACCTGGCACGCGCGCGTGGCGTGCGCACGGAGCCGGGCCGGATCGTGATCTGCTCCGGTTTCGCGCATGCCCTGCGGCTGCTCTTTCCCGCGGTTCTACGGGGGCCACTCGCCGTCGAGTCGTACGGCCTCGGCTTCCACCGCGAGCTGCTGGCCGCCGCGTCCGTACGGACCGTGCCGCTGCCCCTGGACGAAGACGGCGCCCAGGTGGGCGAGTTGGGCCGGGAACGGGCCGTACTGCTCACGCCCGCGCACCAGTTCCCGACCGGCGGTCCGCTGCACCCCGAGCGGCGTGCCGCCGTGATCGACTGGGCACGCGCGCGTGGCGGCGTGATCCTGGAGGACGACTACGACGGGGAGTTCCGCTACGACCGCAAGCCGGTCGGTGCCGTACAGGGCCTGGACCCGGAGCGGGTCATCCACATCGGCTCGGTCAGCAAGAGCCTGTCGCCCGCGCTGCGGCTCGGCTGGATGGTCCTTCCGGAGCGGTACGTCGATGCCGTGCTCGCGGTCAAGGGCGAGCGGGAGGCGTGGGCGGGCGTACCCGACCAGCTCGCGCTCGCCGACTTCATCGTCTCCGGGTCGTACGACCGCCATGTGCGGCGCATGCGGCAGCGGTACCGGGGGCGCCGTGACCGTCTAGTCGCCGCGCTCGCCGCACGGGCCCCGCACATCGAGGTCACCGGCGTCGCGGCCGGCCTGCACGCGGTGCTGCGGCTGCCGCCGGGGACCGAGCGGTCGGCCGTCAAGGCCGCGGTCTGGCAGGGCGTGGCGCTCGACGGACTGGGCGAGTTCCGGCACCGGGAGGCGGTGATGCCGGCGCCGGACGGGCTCGTCGTGGGGTACGCGACTCCCGCCGAACATGCCTATGGGGCGGCACTTGAGGCGTTGTGCGGGGTGCTGCCACCGGGGTGACCCCTGTCGGTTGCCGGCCGCCGCCGGCCAGAAAGTGACCTCCACGTGACATACAACGCACCCACAGTGGGATCATTGAACGTAGGAGACACGCGTCGTCTCGGCGCCGTCTCCTTGGTTCAACCCATGGCCGCACTGCCCCGGTTGGCAGGTTTCAAGCCCGTGCATCTCGCGCGTGCGGCACGCGCCGGACTGCCGGTGCTTCCCGGGTTCGTGGTGCCGTACGAAGGCTCCGGCGCCTCCGGTGCATTCGATGGCTCCGGCACCTCCGGTGATCCCGGCGCCCTGCGCCACGCCTGGCACGAGCTCTCCGGTGGTGTGCCCGACCCCTCGACGTACGCTCCTCCTCTCCATAGGAGGACACGCAGGAGCCGTCCCTGGCTGGCCAGTTCGCCTCTGTGCTCGACGTACGCGGCTGGCGGGACTCCCGTACGCGCGGTGCGGGGCGGCCCCGACACGCTGGTCGGCGGCGAACAGCCCGGCACCGACTACTCGTTGAACCGATGGGGCCGCTTCGGACCGAACCGCCGAGCGGTACCTCTCCAGAGGACGAACTACCATGGCCGCCCGGTAGACGCACCGCGCCGCCTGTGGAGCCGCCTCCAGCCCGAGTCGCCGCACGTGGAACCGGCTCAAGCCGACGTCACGGCTTGCGCCCCACCGCCCCGTACCCCGGCACCGGCTCGTCGCCCTCCGTCACGATGACCACGCCCAGTTCCGGCTTCCAGTCGGCGAGCAACGCCACGCCGGGGTCGACCAGTTCGAGGCCCTCGAAGAAGCGGGCGATGTCCGCGCGGCCCCGCAGTGCCATGGTCAGGCCGCGCCTGCGGTACATCTCGGCCGCCATGGCCGCCTTCTCCTCGTCGAACTCGCCCGAGGCGTGGGACAGCATCAGGTAGCTACCGGAGGGGAGTTCGGCCAGCAGGCGGTCGACGAGTTCGTAGGCACCGTCCTCGTCGGTGATGAAGTGCAGCAGCGCAACGAGCGAGAGGGCTACTGGCTGGGTGAAGTCCAGGACTTTCCGGGCCTGTTCGAGAATCGTGTCCGGATCCCGCACATCGGCCTGGACGTACTCGATGACGCCCCGTTCCGTGCCGCGCAGCAGGCCCGCCGCGTGGGCCAGCACGATGGGATCGTTGTCGCAGTAGACGACGCGCGCGTCGGGTGCGACCCGCTGGGCGATCTGGTGGAGGTTGGGCTCGGTGGGCACGCCCGTGCCGATGTCCAGGAACTGCCGGACGCCGCCCTGGGCCAGCCAGCGGGTGGCGCGGTGCATGAACGCGCGGTTGACCTGCGCCATGACCGGCACCCGGGGATCGACGGCGAGGAGCTGCTTGGCCATCTCCTCGTCGACGGGGTAGTTGTCCTTGCCGCCGAGGAACCAGTCGTACATCCGCGCGGGATGCGGTTTGCTCGTGTCGATCTCGATGGGGCCCTGCCCGGTCATGACGGTCTCCACATGACGGTCTCCATAGGTCGTCCATGCCGTGGTCCATGCCGTGGTGCGTGCCGTGGTGCGTGCCGTGTCAAGTGATCAGAGCGGCGCCTGGACAGTGATCAAGTCGGCGCCCGGAACTAGGGAGTTGAGGCAGAAGCAGGCAGAAGTAGGCAGAGGAGCGCAACCGGATCAGGACAGCAGGAAGTCCGCGTCACCGGCCTTGGCGCCCTGGATGAACGCGGTCATCTCACCGGGCGTATAGATCAGTGCGGGCCCGTCCGGGTCCGCCGACTGGCGGACCGCGATGCGCCCGTCCGCGAGCTTCATCGCCTCCAGGCAGTTGCCACCGTTGCCGCCGCTCCACGGCTTGTGCCAGCCCTCGCTGCCCAGTTCACGGGCGGGCATTCCGTTGTAGATGCGCGCGTTGCGTATCCGCGGCCTCATGCGTTCCATTCACAGCTCCTTGCGGAGATCCTGAAGGATCTCCTTCGTGCGATGTGCAGTAGCGGCCTGAGCCGCCATACGGTCCATGACCTCAAGGTGGGTCGCCACCTCGGAGCGCGCGTCCAGGTAGACGGCGCCGGTCAGGTACTCGCTGTAGACCATGTCCGGGAGTTCCGGCACGGCGAAGCGGAAGAGCACGAAGGGCCCGTACGTGCCGGGGTGCGGTCCCGAGGAGAACGGGATCACCTGCAGCGTCACGTTGGGCAGCTTCATGACCTCGAGCAGCTTGTCGATCTGGGCGCCCATCACCTCGGGGCCGCCGATGGGGCGGCGCAACGCCGTCTCGTCCATCACGGCCCAGACCCGGGGGGCGTCCGCGCGGGTGAGCAGCGCCTGGCGTTGCATGCGCAGCGCGACATGCCGCTCGATGTCCTCGGGTCTGGTCTGGCCGATGGCGCCCGACTTCAGGACGCCACTCGCGTACTCCTCGGTCTGCATGATTCCGGGCACGAAATGCGGTTCGTACTGCCGGATGAGGGCGGCCGCGCCCTCCAGGCTGACGTACATCGAGAACCAGCCCGGCAGGATGTCGTGGAACCGCTGCCACCAGCCGGGTTTGTTGGCGTCCTCGGCCAGCAGGACGAAGCCCTCGGCCTCTTCGTCGGAGACGCCGTACGACTTCAGGAGGAGCTGGAGGTAGGGGATCTTGAGGGAGACCTCGGCCATCTCCATCCGGCGGACCGTGGCGGGTGCGACACGCAGGATCCGCGCGGCCTCCTCACGCTTGAGGCCCGCACGTTCGCGCAGGTCAAGCAGGCGTCGGCCCAGAACTACCTGGCCGACCGTCGGCGCGGACCGCGGTTCACTCACGTCCCACCTCCACAAAAGAGTCTGACAGCCGGTTCACAGTGCCCTGACAGCCCGGACGGCGCCGTTCGGGGTCCTGTTCGACGATCCCAACTGGCGCCGCTCGGCGTGCTGTTGCGAGCAGTGTGCCACGCGCCTTCACCGAGTCATACGGCACTCTGCATTTTTCATAGTGACTCTTGCCAAGTGTTCACGGCGGGGCGATAGTGGCAAGCGTGACTCCGTCCGTGCCCTTAGGAACAGACGCCGCCGAGGGCCGCTTCGGTCCCGGCGCCGCCACCCAGGACCGGCTTGGTCCCGGTGCAGCCGAGGACCGATCCGGTCTCCGTGCCGCCGTGGGGCCCCGCTCCGGCGTGGCCGCCGAGCGCCGGTTCCGCTTCGAGCTGGCCGCACACCCGGGCTCCGTGGCCCGGGCCAGACGGCTGACCGACGCCTGGCTGTCCGGCTGGGCGGTGTGCGAGGACACCTGCGACACAGCGACCCTCGTCATATCCGAGCTGGTCACCAACGCCATCGTGCACACCGCCGGTGAGCGCGTCTTCTGTGAGCTGCATCACGACGATGACCTGGTGCGGATAGCCGTACGTGACGAGGGGTGCACTCCTGGTCAGCCGCGCCCCTGGCCGCAGCGGCCCGACGAGGAGCATGGGAGGGGACTGCTCCTCGTCGACGCCGTGTGCAGGGCCTGGGGGGCTCAGGAGACGGGCCCCGGGCTGCTGGTCTGGGCGGAGCTGGAGCACTCGGGGGAGCGCCGTTCGCCCGACCGGCTCGACGCGGACACCGGGGCCCGGCTCGACCTGGGATGGAGCGCGAAGAAGCCACCGACCGACGGCCGGGGCACCGGGACGCAAGCGTCCTGGGGAACGGGGACCGAATGAGTGCCAGGGGTACGTCGTCCGCGGGAGCCGTAGCCCCGGTTCTCAGCCTGGACACCCTGGTCCGCCTCAAGCGCGCCCAGCGGGCGCCGGGACCGACCAGACGTCTCCCGGTGCCCCAGGACATGACCGTGCCGCTGGGCTGTGACGCGGTGTCCGTGCCCGCCCGGTTCGGACCGCTGCTGCTGCCGCGGCTGCCCCGGGTGGGCTGTGTCTACGCCGACCGGGCGAACTGGTGGTGGATCGTCCCCTCGGATTCTGATGTCGCCCTGGACTGGCCGGCCCCCGCGTACTACGCCACCGGCGCGGTCCTACCCGACGCTCCCGACACCCCCGGGCTCATCCACAAGCCCGCCGGCACCGTTCCGTACACCCCGCCGATCCCGCTCTATCTGGCCGTGTGCCGGGTGATGGGGACGACACCCGTTTGGTCGCGTCCGATCAGCGCGTAGAGGCGCGGGCTCAGCCCGCTGGATCCCGCCAAGGTCACGACGGCGCACTCCGTACGTGACCGAAGTGCATCCGTTGCCGGAAAACTCCGTCGCCGCCCCGGGTGGAGCGCACCGTTCCTGGGGAATGCACCGTGCGTCCACTCTCGGGGGAGGCCAACGGTGCGGATACGGGCGAAGAAGCGGCGCGGCGACGACAAACCGGCACCCTCCGAATCGGAGCACCTGCTCTTCGGCGGCCCGCTCCGCTATGACATGGGCTGGTCCCAGCACGCCGACGCGTTCCTGGAGCTGAACTTCCGCGCCATGATGACGCGGCTGCCGTCCCTGCTCGCGTCCAGTTTCCGGCTCGCCTGGACGGCGGACCGCCGCGCCGCCCGGATCGTGCTGGCCGCCGAGCTGTCCCGCGGCGTGACACAGGCGGTGAGTCTGCTGGCCGTCAACAGCGTGCTGGGCAGGCTGATGACCAGCGGCCCGGTCGAGGACCGGCTGCGCGGGGCGCTCCCGGCGCTGGTCACGGTCGCCGTCGTGATGCTGTTCGCCGCGCTGCTGCGGGCGGCGTCGACGTACGCGACGGGGCGGCTGGAACCGAAGGTCGAGCGGGTCGCGACCGAGCTGTATCTGGAACGGGCGGCAGCCGTGGAGCTGGCCGCCATCGAGGACGACGCCTTCCACAAGCTGCTGGACACCGCGCAGTACGGCGCCCACTCCGCCCGCCGCATGATCACGATCGCCGCCCGGGTGGTGAACGCGATGATCTCGCTGTGCGCGGCGGCCGGCGTCCTGACGGTGCTGCACCCCGCGCTTCTGCCGCTGCTCGTGACGATGACGCTGCCGAGCGCGTGGAGCGCGCTGACCAACGCCCGGCGCCACTACCAGTCGTTCCACACCTGGGTGCAGCACATCCGCGCCGGGCGCCTGATCAGCAACCTGCTCACCGAGCCCGCCGCGGCTCCGGAGATCCGCGTACACGGCGTCGGCCCGTTCCTGCTGCGCCACTACCGTTCGATGTCGGAGAGCGCGGAGGCCGAGCAGGCGCGCCTGGCCCGGCTCTCCGCCCGCACCGGCTTGATCGCGGCGGCCTGGACCGGCCTCGCCACCGTGGCGACGTACGCGACCCTCGGCGGTCTGCTGCTCGCCGGCGCGATGGCACTCTCCGTCGCCGGTACGGCGGTGATCGCGATCCGCACCGGCTCCGCGAGCCTCGGCACGCTCGTCCTGGAAATCAACTCCCTGCACGAAGACGGCCTGTTCGTGGGCGACCTGCAGCGCCTGTACGTCGAGGCGGCCGAACGCGCGATCCCCCTGGGCGGCGCTCCGCTCCCCGCCGATCCCCGCGAAATACGCTTCGAGAACGTCACGTTCACCTACCCGGGCTCCTCGACCCGGCCCGCGCTCGCGGACGTGACCCTCAGCGTGCCGCTCGGCAAGATCGTGGCGCTCGTCGGCGAGAACGGCTCGGGCAAGACGACCCTGGTGAAACTGCTCGCGGGCCTGTACGCGCCCGAGCACGGCCGGATCCTGTGGGACGACGTCGACGCGGCGACCGCGGACCGGCACCAGCTCGCCGAACGCATCGCGATGCTGGCCCAGGACTTCAAACGGTGGCCGTTCACCGCCCGCGTCAACGTCGCCGTCGGCCGCGCCTCGGCCCCGCTCACCGACGAGCGGCTGGCCTCATCGGTGGCCGAGGCCGGGGCTCAGGACGTCGTGGCGGATCTGCCCCGTGGCCTGGACACCCTCCTGGCCCGCGGTTTCAGCGGCGGGCACGAGCTGTCGGGCGGACAGTGGCAGCGGCTGGGCATCGCGCGGGCCGCCTATCGGCGCGGCACCATCCTGATCGTGGACGAACCCACGGCGGCGCTCGACGCCCGGGCCGAGCTGGAGGTGTTCGAGAAAATCAGGGCGCTGGCGGGCACCGGCCAGACCGTCATCCTCATCACGCACCGGCTGGCGTCCGTGCGCCATGCCGATCTCGTACACGTCCTCGACCAGGGCCGCCTCGTGGAGTCCGGCAGCCCGGCGGAACTCCTGGCCATCGGGGGCGTCTACGCGGAGCTGTACTCGCTCCAGGCGGAACAGTTCACGTCGAAGGTGCCTACGTCGGAGGTCCCGGCCAGGGGG
Organism: Streptomyces sp. NPDC058470; assembly: GCF_042721055.1. Lineage (NCBI taxonomy): Bacteria > Bacillati > Actinomycetota > Actinomycetes > Kitasatosporales > Streptomycetaceae > Streptomyces > Streptomyces sp. NPDC058470. The sequence continues at coordinate 94,016 of NZ_JBHXMF010000018.1, read as the reverse complement.
GCCGGTTGATCCCGCGGGAGGAAGTCCGGGACGGCCTCCGGCCTCACTCGACGAGCTCAGCGGCCCGGACAACCACCAGGAACGCGTCCGTCGACAGATCCATGACCACCTCGGCGGCCTGACCTTCCAGACGGCGAGCCTGCGCGAACTCCTCCGCCGGCCACGACCCGCGCGGCCCACCTGCGGGAAAGCGCTTCAGCACCGTTCGCCCGTTCACCCTGCACCTCCATGTAGCGCTGCTCTCGTAGAGTTAAACGCCCCTCATGGGGTGAACGGCTCGTAAAGTAACAGTACTGAGACGTAGTCGACACTTCATCGCGGGGTCGCTGTGAGGGAACTCTCACTTCCGCACGCCGCGTGTGGCCGTCGTGTCAGTCCACGTACTCGTCGTGATATTGGATCCGTTCACTGCCCGCCGGCGCCCCCAGCGCAGATGAGCGCCCACTGGGCTCCTCCCACTCCTCCTGCCGTCCCAGCGCGGTCAGGTCCAGCAGGCTGGTCGTGGAACCGATCCCGTCGAGTCCTCGCTCGTATGTCGAGTACGTGTGGAAGACACGGTCACGGTCCCGCAGGAAGCAGCTGATGCCCGGTCGCTCGTAGGGTTCTTCACCGCCGAAGGATGCCTGGAAGTCGTAGTTGAACTCGTTGCCGTAGGACGAGTACCACGGCACCGTCCATCCCATGCGCGCCTTGAAGGGGAGGATTTTCGGGTGCGGTGCACGGGACACGGCGGCGAACTCGGTGTCCCGGGCCCGCAGATGCGCAAGATGGCCGATCTGGTCGAGGAATCCCGAGCAGCTACGGCAGCCCGCGGCCCACTCCGGCGCGAACATGAAGTGGTAGACGACGAGTTGGTTCCGCCCGTCGAAGAGGTCGAGCAGCGTCGCCTTCCCGTCGCCGCCCTCGAACACGTACTCCTTCTCGATCTCGACCATCGGCAGCCCACGGCGCTCCGCGTTGAGCGCGTCCCGCGCACGCGTGGCGGCCTTCTCCTTGGCCAGCAGTTCCTCGCGCGCTGCGCGCCACTCGTTGCGCGAGACGATCTGCGGAAGCGTCATGTGCCCCTCCTACTAAACGGTGCCTTCGTGGGGTGGACCGGAGGGGGCAGCGGAACTCATCGGCGGGACGGAGATTTTCTGAAATCGGTCCAGGACGCACCGGACTACGGACTACGGACTACGGGCTACGGGCTACGGGCTACGGGATTCAGTACGTCACCGGAAGCGCGAGCAGTCCGCGGGCGCGCAGGGAGGGACGCCACCGCAGCTCGGCCGGGTCGGCGTCGAGCGCGAGGTCCGGGAGACGTTCCAGGAGCGCGGACAGGGCGATCTCGGTCTCCAGCCGGGCCAGCGGCGCGCCCAGGCAGTAGTGGATGCCGTGGCCGAGCGCGAGATGACCGGAGGTGTCCCGGCCGAGGTCGAGCCGGTCTGGATCGGGAAACCGGCGCGGGTCGCGGTTGGCGGCGGCCAGGGACAGCAGGACGGTCTCGCCCGCGGCGACGGTGACTCCCCCGATCGTCATGTCCTCGGTGGGGAAGCGTCGGATGGCGAGCAGGGCCGGCCCCTCGTGACGGCTGAACTCCTCGACGGCGGCGGCAAGTTGCTCCGGGTGCGCCCGCAGGGTCGCCAACTGGTCGGGGTGGGTGAGCAGCCCCAGGACGGCGCTCCCGATGAGCTGCGTCGTGTTCTCGTATCCGGCGAAGAGGATGAGGAAGGCGAGTGACATCAGCTCGTCCTCGGTGAGACGGTCGCCGTCGGTGAGACGGTTGCTCTCGGTGAGCCGGCCGCCCTCGTCCCGTACCGCGATGAGGTCGGAGAGCAGGTCGTCCGCGGGCTCCTTCCGCTTGTCCGCGAGGAGTTGGGTGAAGAACCCGAGCATGGCCACCACCGCCTCCTTCGCCGCCGTCGGGCGCGACGGGTCGGGCGCGACGAGTACGTCCGTCCAGACCCGGAAGTCCAGGCGGTGCTCGTCCGGAACGCCAAGGAGATCGCAGATGACGGTGATGGGAAGAGGCGCGGCATACGCGGCGATCAGGTCCGTCCTGCCGTGCGTTCCGAGTGCGTCGAGGAGCCGGTCGGCGGTCTCCCTCATGGGTGTGCGGAGTTGCTCGACGCGGCGCGACGTGAAGGCCCGTACCACCATGCGCCGGATGCGGGTGTGGTCGGGTGCCTCCATGTTCAGGAGATTCGCGTCGAGGGCCGACGGCAATGCCAGCCCCTTGGAACTCCCCGGCAGCGCATGCCGCTTGTCCACCGACAGCAGCGGGCTCGCGAGGGCCTCGCGTACGTCGTCGTACCGCGTGACGAGCCAGGCCGAGCTGCCGTCGGTACCGGCGACGCGGTGCACGGGCGCGGCCTCACGAAGGCGTTCGTAGACGGCGTACGGGTTGTCGATGAGGCCCGCTGCGGGATCCTGGGACGTGGGCATGACTCCACCCTAGCCAGCGCGATCAGGCGTCGTACTCCTGGATTCGCTTCCCGTGACTCCGGTCGATCAGGGCGGGCAGCCGTTCCCCCAACTCCCTTACGGTGGACGGCAGATCGAGCGTGAGCAGCTCGCGATCCCGCATCACCACACGCCCGTCGACGATCGTCGTCCGTACGTCCGAGGAGCGGGCGCTGTGCACGAGTGTGGGCGCGAGGTCGTGCACGGGCTGGGTGTGCGGCCCGCTGAGGTCGACGAGGATGATGTCGGCCCGCCGCCCGGGCGCGAGGCTGCCGATCCGCTCGCCGAGTCCGACGGCCCGCGCGCTCTGGAGCGTTGCGTGGTGCAGGGCTTGACGGGATGTCAGCCACCTCGGATCGCCCTCGGTCGACTTCTGCACGAGCGAGGTGAGCGCCATGGACTCCCACACGTCCAGGGAGTTGTTCGAGGCGGCCCCGTCCGTGGCGAGCCCGACGGGAACACCGATCTCACGCAGCGCACGCACCGGTGTCGGGCCCCACGCGAACTTCAGGTACCCGCGGGGCGCGGTCGCGACTGCGACGGTTCCCGCTTGCGCCGCGCGCTCCAGCACCGGCAGATCGCGCTCGACGATTCCGGTGCCGTGCGCGATGAGCACGCTGGTTCCGGTGGAGAGGATCCCGGTCCGCTCCAGGATCTCGATCGGTGTACGACCATGCCGGGCAAGGCTGTTGTCGGTCTGGTCGCGGCTCTCGGAGGCGTGGAGGTGCACGGGAAGGCCGTGGGCGCGGGCGAGTTCGGCGGTCGCGGCGAGGTCGGCGTCGTCCACCGTGTACGGGGCGTGCGGGGCGAGTGCGGTGGTGATGCGGCCGTCCGCCGATCCCCTGTACCGGAGCGCGAACTTCAGTGACTTCTCCCGGCCTTGGGGCCCCTGGGAGGAGAAGAACGCCTCCCCCAGATGCGCGCGCAGCCCGGTCTCCGCCACCACGGCGGCGACGGTGTCCATCGAGAAGTAGTGGTCGGCGAAGCAGGTGACCCCGCCGCGGATCATCTCGGCGCAGGCCAGCCGCGCGCCCAACTCCACATCCCTTTCGGTGAGGTTGGACTCGATCGGCCAGACGAAGTCGTTGAACCACTCCTCGGCGGGCAGGTCCTCCGCGATGCCGCGCAGCGCGACCATCGGCGAGTGCGTATGGCAGTTGATGAGGCCGGGCATCGCCACCTGACCGCGGGCGTCGATGCGCTGGACGGCGTCCACACCGGGATCGCCGCCGGTGACAGCCTCGATGACCCCTCCTCGTACGACGATCGAGGAGTCCTCGACGAAGGCGATCCCCTCGTGCTCGTCGTGGACGAGGGCGGTGCAGCCGGTGATGACGAGATCGGCGGGGTCCTGAGCGGGGGTGGACGGGGTCGTGGGAGACGGCGTCATGGCGTCACCGTACGACGGGGGCGCGGCGCCGGGTCACCTGAACCGCGGAACCGGAGAATCGGGAATCCGGGGACAGCGCGCGGCCCAGCCGTCATACAGCGATGCGGATTTTGGGCCCGTGCCCGTGCCCGTGCTTCACGCGAAGCCTCGCCCGTACCCGCCCCTCGGCCAGTTCGTCGAGGAGTTCGGCGATCCGCTCGGTGTGGCGGGGCGTGAGGTGCCCGGTGTCGTCGAGTTGCACGGCGCACGCGGTCGTCGTGTCGACGAGCCGTTCGAGGGTGGCCGCCACCTCGTCCGTACCCTCCGCGTGCCGTGCCAGGGCGGGGAGTTCGGCGGCGGCGAGGTCGATCGCGGTCTTGGCCTCGGCGAGTGCGCGATAGGCCTCGCGCCGCAGGGCCCAGCGTCCGGCCCGGTCGTCCGTCGTGTCGTCGCTCAGCACATGCGCGAGGTAGACGTCGGCCGCCTCCATGGCACGCGCGAGCCGGGCGCGTACCGTCCCTCCGCGCTGTCCGAGTGCCGGCAGATGCCCTACGAGCAGCACGATCGCGCAGGCCAGCAGGGTCTCGCTGATGCGACTCCAGGCGGCGGGCGGCTCGCCCGCCACCATGACGAGGGCGAGTACGAGAACGGTGACGACGGCGGTCTGCGCGGCGAAGTGCCGCGTGGCGACGGGAATCAGAGCACCGCAGACGGCCACGACGACGATGAGCCCGGCGGGCCTGGGCAACAACGCGGCGAGCCCGGCGAAGACGAGAGCGCCCAGCACCGTTCCCGCCGCCCGGCACAGCACGCGCGAGGCGAGCGGCCCGAGATCGGGCTTGACGAGGAAGACGGCGGTCACGGGGAGCCAGTACCAGTGGGAGTGGTTCCCGGACCACGGGGCGTGCTGCAGGGCCTGCGCCAGGCCCACGCTGGCGCCGAAGCAGAGAGCGACGCGAAGCCCGTACTCACGCCCTCCCGCGCCGAAGGCAGTGCGCGCGAGGAACCGGGCGGTACGACGCCGGGTGTGCAGGTTCTTTCCCGCGCCGCCTCCAGTGCCGCCTCCGTCGAAGGCGTCGGCGGCGTGGAGCAGGGCGTCGTCGAGGGCGCGGAGTTCGGGTGCGGAGCGTCCGGGTGCGGGCAGTGGCCCGGTGTGCGCACCGGTCCGTACGGCGGCGGCGAGCCTCCGGGGTCCTTCCGCGGCCCGCGCGGGCACCGCCTCTCCCACCCAGGCGAGCGCGGTCGCGGCCTCGGCGAGCGGCAGCGCGGCGGCGTACTGCGCGTGCAGCCGCCGCTCGGCCCCGGAACTGGCGTACCGCCGCAACCTGGGCCCGGCAAGCGCGTCCTGCGCGTGATCTAGGGCGGCGGTCAGCGCGGCCCGGCGAGCGGTCGCGTCCGTGCCCCCGGCGGCGGCCAGCAGTTCGGCGATCGCGTCGTACACCGCACCGACGGCGTCCCGCTCACCGTCGAACCGGTAGTCACCGGCGGTGACCCTGGTCGTCGGGAGCGCGAGCCGCAGGGCGAGCAGCCAGCCGGCTCCGGCGAGGTAGCACAGCGCGCGCTGCCAACCGGGTTCGGGGAGCGGCATCCCGGCCCCGATGGCCGCGGCCACGAGCAGCTGCGTCCCGGCCCCCGAGGCGACGGGTCCGATGGCGCTGGCGGCCCCCGCCACAAGCCCGAGCCCGGTCAGTAGGAGGGTGAGCGTCACCGCCCCGACATGCTCTCCGGCGTACGACCCGACAAGCAGCCCACCGGCCCCCGCGAGGGCCGGCACCCCGAGCCTCTTGACGGCCGTCCGCCGACTCCCCGGCCGGTCGTTGAACCCGGCCAGCATGGCCCCGAGCGCGGCGACCACTCCGACGGACGGCCGCCCGGCGACCACCGCCGCGAGCAGCAGGGGCCCGGCGGCCAGCGCACCCCGGATGACCGCGTTCCAGGGAACCGGTCCCCGCTGTGCGCGCAGGGCATGGGCGAGCCAGGGCGGTACGGCGACGCTGGGGAGTGGCACGGGGCTCCTGTCGGGCGAGGGCGGGGGGTTGCCTTCGGGCGGCATCGGCCGGGCTGGCGTGCTGTCCACGGTAGGTGGAGTTGCTGGAGGGAAGGGACCGCAAGCGTTTCGGTGAGGTGACACTTCACGGGAATGCCGCGAACGTTATGAACGCAACTCTTCGGCGAAGCCGCTGCACGCAAGGAGTGCATGGCCGATGTGCGCAAGCGGTGTCATGGCCGACGTACGCAACGCGTGTCATGGCCGACGTACGCGGAAACGGGAGCGGGTCCGAGGGCGTAGCCGGCCCCCGGACCCTGTGATGCCACCCAATTCACACGCCGGCACGCTTGAGGACCCAGGTCAGTCATCATGTCGCCGCGTCCTGCCTTTGGACCACCGCACATCGAGCTGTGCGGGCCGGACTTGAACCGGCATTTCGACGTCCGGGGCCTGGGCCCGGTCGATCCGGCGATCGGTGGCGAATACTGAGTCTGGAGCGAGAGTCTGAGATTGACCGCGGCAGGCTCGAGGTCCTAGCCGCTCATCACGACAAGCTTCAGCTTCAGCTTTGCGCTCCTCGCGCACCCCGACCGTGGTTCATGGTGGCCGGGGAGTTCTTGAGGCTACCCGAACAGGTAGCCGAACACGGAGTCAGCGACGCGCTGGTCGACGACATCCACGCCGTTCGCCTCCTCGCGGGCGAACTTGACGGCCTGCTGCAACTTCTCGACCCGGTCGAGCAGTTCGTTCACCCGCCGCGCGGGGAGCGCCCCCGAGAACTTCACGGTCGTCCAGTAACCGACCGGGATGTCCTCGTAGTACACCTCGACCTGGGCGGGATGCTTCTCGGTGGCCTCGGCCTTGACGTGGTTCCGGGGCACCTTCTTCGTACGAAGCGTCCGCACGGGCTCGGTCTTCCACGCATCGGTGGACGGGTCCTGAACCCACGACTCGGAGGCGTCGAGGACGGGCAGCTTCCGCACGAAGGTGTTGAGATCGGTGAGCTGCTTCTCAAGAAACAGCAGGTAGGACACGGGTACTTCGGCGACGAGCACCCGCCCGTCGACCAACACATCGGCCCGCGCCGTGCAGTTCGCCCAGTCCTTGGTGGCGGTCACATCGAACAGCCGCGTCAGCGTCCCCGCGGTCTCCCGCAACACATCCTCGGCCTGCACCTGCACCCGGGTCGACTCGGGCGGCAACTGCTCACCCTCCTCGTCCTTCGGCTGGTACGTCCGTGAGATACCGGCCAGCAACGCGGGCTTCTGCAGCCCATGGTGAGCAGACGTCAGGTCCTGGTGGGACTTGGACTTGATGCCCTTCTCGACTGCGATGATCTGATTGAGTTTCGCCACGTCGGTGACGGTAGCAGTGTCAACTGGGGCTTTTCGAAGGGATATTCGCCGACGGCGAATGCTTCCGTGCGCCTTTGTGCGCCCTCCTGATGCTTGCCCTCCACACATACGTTCACTTGTCATGAACTGGCGGAAGATCTGGCCTTACTGGGGACTGATCACCCTCGTCGTCGGCATCACGGCTTGGCTGATCTCCGATATCGGCCCTGTCGGGCTGACCGCCCTCTTCACGCTGTCTCTCTTGTGGTTCCTGGTGCAGGCACCGCTCCCTTGTGGCGCCCCCATCCGCAAGCAGGGGCAGACGTGCCGAAAGAACGCCCACGGTCTACTGCGTGGCTGCAGCATCGAGCAGCACAAGTGGCAACGCATGCGCACCCTTGTCGTGCACCCAGGGATGCGGCAGACGGGGCGCGAACTGTTCCCCGACCGAAAAACCGGCCTGACCACCCTCGGAGCCATCGTCGCGCTCGTCTGCACGCTGACGACCACGGTGTTGGCAGTGCTGGGCAAGGGGGGCGCCTGAACATGGGCACATCCACACGGTGGAAGGGCCCGGGCGGCACCCGCGGCGCAGACAGCAGTACCGGTAAACGCTGGACGGCTCTCGGTGGGCGTCTCGGCCGGCTCGAGGAAGGGCAGGAGGCACGGATCGAATCCGCCGCGGATGCCTGTCTCACGACCCTCCGGGACACCATGCACGACGATCCCTACGCCTTCGGCCTGTCGTCCGCGTGGCAGCGCGCCGGTGAGCGTGTCGTGGACGTGATGGGCCAGTTGGGCGAGTACGGCCCTGAGCCGCTGACGGCCGCACCACACCTCGCCTTCGCCGATCCGGCCATGTCGTTCGTCGCGGAGTTCAGCCGACGGGTGGCAGGAGACGGGACGACCCTGGTCGACGCGGCAGTGCGCCGAGCCGCCACCCGATGCGCCCAGCGATTCGTCGCCGAATACCCCGAAGCAACGCAGCCCACAGGACGCGGGCTCTCCGGCGATCTTCTGTGTCTGCTGTACCAGTGGTTCTTCGCCGGCCTCGTGACTGAGTTTCTGCACTGCTTCATAGCCGAGCACATCAAGCTCGCCGTCCCCGTTCTGCCCCTCTTCGATCCGAGCGGCACGATCGCCGACCTGATCGCCGAACGAGTGCTGGAACTCGTGCCGGATCCCTGCGAGGAAACCGCCTACCTGGAAGCTCCCCTCCCGCTCCCCCAGGTGGCACAAGGACTCGTCCCCGGCGCTGTCGGCAAGGTGCTGGGCCTAGTTGCGGAGCTACCCGGCACATCCGAGGTGATCGCATGAGCAGCAGCGACGAGCCATACCGCTTCTGGTGGCGGTCGCACGACGGCGAGGAGGCCAGAACAGCTGGATGGCATGCCATCGGTGAGGCCGGATTTCGCGAACGGGAGGAGCGCATCACGGGTCACCAGTATCTCGATGCGGCGGCACCGGACTGGGCGGACGATCTGCTCAGGCTGGCACGGGCCGCCTTCCTGGCCGACAAGCTAGCCTCCCGTGACAAGGTCTTCGACCGCTGGACCCGTCGCATCTCGCTCTCCCTTCCGGTGCGCGATCCGCTCCGCTGGACCGGGACGGCTGCCGGCCTTGCCTCGGCGCTCCTCCAGATGCTCACCGGAGATCACTGGGACATACGCCCGCGAGCACTGCGCGCAGCATCGTCACAGCCGCCGATTCCCCTGGGCGATGACTGGCGAGCAACGGAAGTAGCCCTGTTCTCCGGCGGTCTCGACTCGCTGAGCTGGGCGGCACAACGCGCCGGCTCCGCGGCCGGTCTGCTGCTCCTGGTGACCTTCGCGGAGCCCCAGCTCGAATCCTTGCAGCGGGGAGTTCTCCGGACAGTGGAACAGCGAGCCCGGGATTCGGGCCGCGTCGTCAAACACGCCAATCTGCGGCAGGTGCCGGGAGGCCGGGACGGACGCTCGGTGGAGTCGTCATCCCGCTCGCGGGGCCTGCTCTACTCGGCCACCGCCGTACGGGCAGCCGCCGCGAGCGGCATCCCGACCGTCCACGTCCCCGAGAACGGACAGCTCGCCCTCAACCCACCGCTGACCGCCTCTCGCTCCTCAGCTCTGTCGACCCGCTCCGTACACCCGTGGACCCTGCACCTCCTCAACCGGCTCATCCGCTCCATCGCCGGTGCCGAAGGCGCTGTCACGGTGACCAACCCCCTGGCTCGCCTCACCAAGGGGGAGGTATGCGAGGCAGCCGGCCTCTCCCCTGCCGAACTGGAGGCGACACTGAGTTGTGGAGCCCCACCCAGGCGCCGCCAGAACCGCCCCTACGACAACTGCGGCGTCTGCTACCCGTGCCTGGTACGCCGCTCAGGCCTCCTGCACGCGAACGGAGCGGACGCCACCGACTACGAGGCATCCCCCACGTCCCCTCGCCTGCCCCGCAAGCGCACCCGCGACTGGCAGGCCCTGCGTCGCTGGCTGGACGCGCCCTACGGCGCCCTCGACCTGATCGCCGACCAGCCCCTCCCTCCAGGGACAGAGGCCGCGCCGTGGCTGAACGTGATCGACCGTGGACGAACCGAGCTGCGCGCTCTCGTGCGAGCGATGTGAACCGCGCCGGACGGTGCCGTGCTCCACGCCATGACCAGCGACGAGGCGCCTTGACGCGGGCACTTGCCCCTGACCGATTCGATCCGACCCACCCTCCGACTCCCCCTACACCCGTTACGATCTGAGCTTGGGCTTTTGCCGCCCGAGCGGGGACAGAACGGCGGCGGCAAAACGGCCCGAATCGATACGAAAACGAAGCGGGGATGGGCACATGCGGGACGGCCGGTGGGTCACGGTCACCGAATCCGAGTTCCAGCATGAGCGGCGGGGCCTGGAGGCGATCCGCGAGAAGCTGCGCGACAACGACCCGTGGCATGCCTGGTCGAACTTCACCTTCACCGCGAACAGCGGGCACGTCCGGGAGGTCGACCTGCTGGTGGTCGCCCCGGGCGGCGTGTACCTCGTCGAACTGAAGGACTGGCACGGCTCGGTCGAGTCCCGCAACGGCTCCTGGCTGCAGACGCAGCCGGGCGGGCGGCAGATCTCCCACGGCAACCCGCTGCACCTCGCCAACAAGAAAGCCAAGGAGCTGGCCGGGCTGCTGCGGCAGAAGGGCGAGAAGGTGTGGGTGTCGGAGGCGGTGTGCTTCACCGACTCCGCGCTGCGCAACCGGCTGCCCGCGCACGACCAGCACGGCCTCCACACGGTCGCCCAGCTCATCGACATGCTGGAGCGGCCCCCGCTCGACGAGCGCAGCCGCATCGACGCCCCGCGTTCCCGCCGGATCAAGTCGGCTCTGGAGCAGGTGGGCGTAGCGCGCAGCGACGCCGAGTACAAGGTGGGCCCGTATCTGCTGCACCGGAAATCGTTCGACTCCGGTCCGACGTGGGCGGACTATCTGGCTCAGCACAGTGAGCTGCCGGAGGCCGCCCGGATCCGGGTCTATCTGCGGGAGCGGGGCTCGGACGCGGAACTGCGGGCGTCGGTGGAGCGGGCTGCCCGGCGTGAGGCGGCGGTGCTGCGGCGCTTCCGGCATCCCGGTGCGGTGCAGCTCAAGCAGTACGACCCGTCAGGGCACTCGGCCGGCCCGGCGCTGATCTTCGACTTCGATCCGCGGACGCTGCGCCTGGACGAGTATCTGGCGCAGTACGGCGACCGGTTGGACATTCTGAGCCGGATGGCGCTGGTGCGGCAGCTCGCGGAGACGGTGCGTTCGGCGCACGGCAGGCGGATCTACCACCGCACACTGGCGGCCCATGCCATCCATGTCGTGCCGCGTGGACGCGGCCGCGGTCCCGGGGCGGACAGCGAGGAGGCGGGCTGGCTCAACCCGTATCTGCAGGTCTCCGACTGGCAGGTCGCGATGGAGCGCGGCTCGGCGAACGGTCCGGGCGGTGAACGGTTCGCACCGACCTCCCTCTCTCGTGCGGGCGCCCATCTCGCGGAGGGCGCCGACCCGTATCTGGCGCCCGAGTTGACGGCGCTGAAGCCCGACCCGGTGGCGCTGGACGTGTACGGGCTGGGCGTGCTGACATATCTGCTGGCCACCGGCCGGGCACCAGCGGCCAGCCAGGCAGAGCTGCTGGCCCGTTTCGAGGCGGGCGAGGGGCTGCGGCCCAGCGCGATGGTCGACGGGCTGTCGGAGTACATCGACGAGCTGGTGCAGGCGGCCACCGCCTACCGGCCGGAGCAGCGGCTGCCCTCGGTGGACGACTTCCTGGAGATGCTGGAGATCGTCGAGGAGTCTCTGACCGCGCCACCCCCGCCCGCGGAGACGCCCGTTCCCGTTCCCGCCCCTGTTACGCCTGTGTCCACGTCCGAGCCCGTGGGTGAGGTGCGGCCGGAGAAGGACCCGTACGAGGCGGTCGCGGGCGATGTGCTGGCCGGGCGCTGGGAGGTCCGGCGTCGTCTCGGTACGGGCTCGACGAGCCGTGCCTTCCTGGTGCGGGATCTGACAGCAGGACCGGACGCGCGTTTCCCGAAGACGCTGGCCGTACTGAAGGTCGGCCGCACGGACCGGTGCGGCGACATACTGCAGCGGGAGGCCGAGGTGATGGGGCGGCTGCGCCCCGATTCCCGGATCATCCGTCTCGTCGAGCCGGAGCCGCTGCGCATCGGACCACGCTGGGTCCTGGTCACGGAGTACGTCGGTGACGAGCGCGAGGACGACGGGGAGCCCCCCGCCCCGGGTGCCACACGCAGCCGCCGCCGGGAGGAGACGGTGGCCCGCCAACTGCGCGACCAGGGCCGCCTGTCGGTGGACCAGTTGGAGGCGTACGGCGACTACCTGTTCGGCGCGGTGGACTTCCTGGAGGGCGAGGGAGTGTGGCACCGCGACATCAAGCCGGACAACATCGCCATCCGCATCCGCCCGAACCGTACCCGCGAGCTGGTTCTGATCGACTTCTCGCTCGCCGGCTATGCGGTGCAGGAGACCGAGGCCGGTACGGACGGCTATCTGGACCCGTTCATCGGCACGCTCACCGACCGTTCGGTGTACGACGCGCACGCCGAGCGGTACGCCCTGGCGGTCACTCTGCACGAGATGGCCTCGCGCGAGCTGCCGGTGTGGGGCGGGGGCCGGGTGTCCGCGCGCCAGACGGACCCGGAGACGGAGCCGTATCCGAAGATCAAGGCGGACGCCTTCGACCCGGCGGTGAAGGACGGGCTCGTCGGCTTCTTCGAGAAGGCCCTGCACCGGGACGCGACGCATCGCTACAGCGATCTGAAGCCGATGCGGGACGCCTGGAAGCGGATCTTCCTCGCGATGGACGAGGCGAAGCCGTCCTCCCGCCGTTCCCGGCAGCCCGTGGCTCTCGCCCCGGACGAGGCGGCTGGGGCGGCGGACGCTCCGATCCCCGCGGCCGAGGAGGAGACCGCCGAGCAGCAGCGTGACCGGCTGGCCGCGCAGGCAGACCGTTCCACTCCCCTCTCCTCGGCGGGGCTGAGCCCGGCGGCGGAGTCGTTCGTGTACGGGCTGCGCGTACACGACGTGGGCCAGTTGCTCGACTACAGCCAGCGTCAGCTCGTCAACGCGCCCGGTCTGGGTTCGAAGACCCGCGCCGAGGTACTGCGCCGTATCAAGGAGTGGCGCCAGCGCCTCGCGGAGACGCCCGCCGCCCCGCTAACTCCGCAGGGCCGCAAGGAGGCGAAGGAGGAGCTGACCGCAGCCGAGGCCGCCGCGGCGACGGTGATCGCGACGAACGGCGGTGCGGCGGCGCTGCCGGAGCAGGCCCTGCGTACGGTCAGCCTGGACACGCTCGCCACCCTGTTCGTGCCCGAGCTGAAGAAGGACGGCTCGAACGCCAACGAGTGCGAGATGGTGCGGCTGTTGCTGCGGCTGCCCAACGAGCGCGGCGAGCTGCCCGGCATCCGGGTCTGGCCCACGCAGACGGAGGTCGCTCCCGAGCTGGGCCTGTCGCGCGGCCGTATCCCGCAGATGCTGAAGACGCAGCGCATCCTCTGGAAGAAGCATCCGGCGGTACGGGCCCTGCGCGCCGAAGTCCTGGAACTGCTCCGGGATCTGGGCCGGCTGGCCTCGGCTGCCGAGGTCGCGGACGCGCTGGCTGTGCGGCGTGGCACCCAGCTCCAGGACCGTGAGCAGCGGCGCGCGCTGGCACTGGCGGCGGTCCGGGCTGTGGTCGAGGTGGAGCAACTCCACGCGACCGAGGCCGAGTTCCAGCACGCGGCGAACCGGGACGCCTCCGACGAGGGCATGGGAGCGGGTCTGCTGGCCCTGGAGGTCGGCGCCGACGAGGCCCCCGACACGGCGTCGGCGCCCGGCCTGCTGGACTACGCCCAGCGCCTCGGCAAGGTCGCGGACCGGCTGGCCGGACTGGACACACTTCCGACGGCGGCGACCGTGCTGGGCGAGCTGGGCGCGGTCCCTCCGCCGAGTGGTGTGGTGGAGTGGGACGACCGGCGTCTGGTGGACGTCGCGGCGGCGGCTTCCCGCAACGCGGCAGCAACTCCCCGCCTTGAGATCTATCCGCGGGACCTCCCTCTGGTACGGGCCCTGCGCCTGACCCAGGCCGGTCTGGTGCGCCGCGTGCCCGGGGTGGCCGACGAGTTCCAGCGTGGCCTGACCGCCGACGACGTCCACGAGCGGGTACGCGCCCGCTTCCCGGAGCTTCTGGACACCCGTGGCGGCCACACCCTCCCGACGGGCGGCCCGCTGACGCAGGCTCTCCAGGAGGCGGGTTTCGACCTTCAGCTGTCCGCCCGCAAGGGCACGCGCGTCATGCGCTACCTGCCGCGTACCCCGGCGGGCGGTACGAGTTTCGTGTCCTCCGGCGCGGCCCGCCCGACCGGGGCCCAGGCCACGGTCCACCGTTTCTCGGACGACACGCTGCTCGCGGGCGCCGGCGCCGCCGAGGAGCGGCTCCTCGGCTCGGCGCGGCGGGACGGTTTCCGGGTCCTGACGGTCGAGACGAGCCTGGTCGGGGACGCACTGCGCGAACTGACCGACGAACGCTTCCAGGTACGCCCTGTGTCGGTCACCGATCTGTTCCTGCACGCGTTGCACGAACTGGTCGACGCCCGCGTCAAGCCGACCTGGGAGACCATCCTCCGCGCGGACGTCGCCGAGCCAGGTTCCAGGGCCGCCATGAAGTTCGCCGAATACGCCCGCACGGCCTGGGGTGTCGTCGAGCCCCGACTGAGCGAGCGGCTCGCGGAGCCCGTCATCGACGGCCACCGGGTGCCGCTACTCCTGACGGACGCCGGGGCCTTCGCCCGGTACGACGCGATGGCCGTCCTGGACCGGCTGGCCGAGCGGTCGCGGGGCGGCGGGCACGGGCTGTGGCTCCTCTGCCCGCAGACCGACCCGGCCCGGCCCCCACGGCTGGGCGTCACGGCGGTGCCGTACCAGGCGGGGCTGGGCGAGTGGATCGTCCTGCCGGACTCGTGGCCGGACTACCGGCGGCTGAGCGCGGAGGCGGCGGCCGGGGACGCGGAGACGGGGTCAGGGTCGGCTTCAGATGCCGGTGGCAACCTGGGCGCGATAGCGGCGACTTGAGGGCCGCGGGCGCTTGCGCCGCCCGCATCATGCGTGACGTGACAGGTGTGGCAGGGACAACGGGAGACGTGACCAAGTGATCGACCGCGATGCGTTGAAGGCAGACCTCATCAAGCAGGTCAAGGCGGTCGAGACCGACCTTGGCAAACAGGTCAGGGCGCTGCCCAAGGTCGAGGGGCGTCTGCGGGGCGAGTACGACCAGGCGTTCAAGTTGGGCCGTACGGGCTTCACCTGGAGTTCGTGGCGTGATGAGCGGGTCACACAGGTCGCGGTCGCCTGGGTGCTGGGCACGGTCTTCGTACGGTTCTGCGAGGACAACCGGCTGATTCCGGAGCCGTACCTCGCGGGCGCCGAGCCCGAACGACGCGACCTGGTCGAGGCCCGGTACGCCCAGTACCTGGAGGAGGAGGACGACCCGACGTACCGCGGCTGGATGGAGCGGGCGTTCGCCGAACTGGGCGCGGGGCAGGCGGGCAAGCTGCTGTTCGACCAGCGGCGCAACCCGCTGTTCCAGATCCCGTTGTCGCACGATGGGGCGCGAGCGCTGGTGGAGTTCTGGCGCGAGCGGGACGGGGCGGACAAACTCATCCACGACTTCACGGACCCGCTGGAGGCGGAGGGCGACGGCACGAAGGGCTGGGACACGCGGTTCCTGGGCGACCTGTACCAGGACCTGTCGGAGGCGGCCCGGAAGACCTACGCGCTGCTCCAGACCCCGGAGTTCGTCGAGGAGTTCATCCTCGACCGCACCATGGACCCGGTGGTGCGGGAACTGGGCGGGCAGTTCGGCGAGCTGAAGATGATCGACCCCACGTGCGGGTCGGGGCACTTCGTGCTGGGTGCGTTCCGGCGGATGGTGCGGCTGTGGGCGAAGAAGGCGCAGGGGCAAGATCCCCACGAGAGGGTGCGGGCGGCACTGAATTCAGTGCACGGGGTGGACCTCAATCCGTTCGCGGTGGCCATCGCGCGGTTCCGGCTGCTGGTGGCAGCGATGGCCGCGGCGGGGGTACGGACACTCGCGGAGGCATCGCAGTACGACTGGCCCATGCACCTAGCGGTAGGCGACTCCCTGATCAAGGCCCGTCAGCTCGAACTGACGCTGGAGGGCGAGGAGTCGGGGGATCCGCTGGCGGAGTTCTCGTACGCCACTGAGGATGTGCACGAGCACCCGGGGATTCTGGAGCAGGGGCGGTATGACGTGGTGGTGGGGAATCCGCCTTACATCACGGTCAAGGACACGAAGCTTAATGCTTTGTATCGGGAGCTGTACGCGTCCTGCGGAGGGGCATACGCCTTGTCGGTGCCTTTCGCTGAGCGGTTCTTCCAACTGGCGAAGGTTGGAGAACCGGATGGGCGCGGCTACGGAATGGTCGGTCAGATCACTGCCAACTCGTTCATGAAACGCGAGTTTGGGGCAAATCTCATTGAGGAATACTTTGCACACAAAGTGGAACTGACTGAGGTTATTGACACCTCAGGAGCATTTATCCCAGGCCACGGAACTCCGACGGTTATTCTAGTGGGACGACGCCGCTTCGGCAGTGCACGTACATCCACAATCCGCACCGTTCGCAGCATTCAGGGTGAACCTAGGGCGCCAGATGATGCTGCTGAGGGCCTGGTATGGAAAGCGATCGCCCACCAAATCGATAAACCCGGCTCCGTAAGTCCGTGGGTGTCCGTAGATGATTTGAGTCGCGACGGCCACTTCCGTCGGCGACCCTGGATTCTTACAGACGGAGGTCTAGAACTCGTTTCCGCTCTCTCTTCCGCATCAGACACCACCCTCGGGAAAAAAGCAGAGGCCATCGGCGCGGGCGCAGTGACCCGCGAAGACGACGCTTACATGGTCGGCAAAGGTTTTCTGCGACGGCGCCACATTCCCACAGAACAACAACGACCCATTGTTGAGGGCACACAGGTTCGCGACTATCTAATTTTGGACCCCACACCATCTATCTGGCCCTACACGAGTGACACCCTCAAAGCGGACGCAGCAAAGGAAACCATCCAGGCACTGTGGCCCTATCGCAAGCTCCTTCAAAGACGAGTAGCCTTTGGGAAGACTCAGCTGCAAAGGGGGCTCACCTGGTTCGAGTATTCCATGTTCTTTAAGGATCGATACAGCCACAGACTTTCCATCTCGGTGCCCGAGACAACAACCCTGAACCATTTTGCGCTAAACCGAGGCGAGAAGGTATTCAAAGATACTGCTCCCGTGATCACACTTGATTCGAAAACCCCTGAAAGAGAATATCTCGGATTGCTGGGACTACTAAACAGTTCTACAATCTGCTTCTGGCTCAAAATGAACTGCCACGACAAGGGAATTCGAGGCGAGGGTGGCGGATTCACCAGCAACGAGTGGGAACGCTTTTATCAAATCAAGGGCGCCAATCTAAGCCGCATCCCCTTGCCGACCTCATATCCAACGATGCTCGGCACGTACCTTGACTCTCTCGCCCAGAATCTCGCGTCTGCAAGTTCACTCGATCTCGACAGCCCTTCTACGGCTGATCTTAGGCAATCCGAGTCGAATTGGCGATCTCACCGCGCACAAATGATCAGCCTGCAGGAAGAACTAGATTGGCAAGTATACTCCCTATATAACCTGCACTCGGAAGATCTTCGCGCCATCGAGACCGATATCCCCCAACTCGCCCTCGGTGAGCGGGCTTTCGAAATCGCGCTCGCTCGACGGGTAGAGAAGGGTGAGGTATCCGACGAGTGGTTCAAGCGACATGGGTCTACCCCGATCACCGCCATTCCCAAGCAATGGCCAGACGCTTACAAAGCCGTCGTCCAAAAGCGCATCGACGCCATTGAATCGTCTCGAGCCATCGGCATGATCGAGCGCCCGGAGTACAAGCGGCGCTGGGCAACAGATGGCTGGGGTGCCCTCCAGAAGAATGCCCTGCAGTCCTGGCTGCTCGACCATTTGGAGAACCGCGACCAATGGTTCCAGGACGGGCAGCCCATCCTGCTTACCCGAGACCAGCTCGTCTCTGCGCTCTCCTTTGACGAGGACTTCGTTACTGTCGCCGAGATCTACGCACCTCGGGAGGAACTGACAAACGTCGTCTCCCAGCTGATCGCCGAGGACCACGTCCCCTTCCTCTCGACCCTCTGCTACAGGCCTAGCGGACTGAAGAAGAGCGCCGACTGGGAGCGCACGTGGCATCTCCAGCGTCAGGAGGACGCCGCTTCCGACGAGCCGGCCAAACGGAAGATCCGGGACTCTATCCCCGTGCCTCCGAAGTACGCCCCAACCGACTTCCTCAAGCCGTCCTATTGGCGCGCCCGGGGAAAGCTGGACGTGCCGAAGGAGAGGTTCATCTCCTACACCACCGGTGCCATGCCCAGCGTCCCCGAGCTGTTCGGTTGGGCCGGGTGGGATCACCGGGAGCAGGCCCAGGCCCTGGCCACGTACTTCACCAACCACGAGCTGTCCACCGAGGAGATCACCCCCCTCCTCGCCGGGCTTCTGGAACTCCAGCCCTGGCTCACCCAGTGGCACAACGAGTTCGACCCGACGTACGGTCAGTCTCCAGCGGCGTTCTTCGAGGGCTACCGAAGCGCCACGCAAGGCCAGCACGGCCTGACCGACGACGACTTGCGCGCCTGGCGCCCCGCCGCCGCGCGTCGAGGAGGCCGACGAGCGGCCAAGGCCACCGAGAGCTGACAGCCCTGGTGCGCCCTATCCCACCTGCTCTCGCTCAGGCCGGGAACGGGAGGACACCGACGCGCGGGTTGGTTTCAAGCTCCTGCCGCAGAGCTTCGACGGCTTGCTGGGCGACAGGGCCGAGCATGTGAAGGCGTTTCGCTGCCGCCTGCGTGATCACGGCGATAGCGCGGCTCACTCCTGGTTCCCCTTCTTGATCTCGGCGATGAGGGCGAGGCCTTCCTGTAGCGCGTCGTCGAACTCAGGGTCTGAATACAGACGGATACGCCCCCGGTAGTCGACGATGACCGCAGCGACCGCGGTGAGGTCGGCCTCCGTAGACGCCTCCAACGCGCGTGCCAGGTCGGCTTCAAAAGCTTCCTTGTCGCCAGGGAAGCCGCGGCCCTCGCGCAAGGCAGCTCGGATGTCTCCAATCGTCTTCAGCCGCAGAGAGGGGTGATGTGCGGAGGGGGTTTCGGCGTGCTGCGCACTCATGAGATCTCCTCGGGCCAGGTATCTGGTTACGACCATAGTCGTGCTCACGGGTCGATCACGAGCTGCGTTACCACCCTCATCCGTCCTCCCTCTGCCGTACGGCCAGCGGCTCGGCCGCATGCACGCGTAGCGCCGGGCCCTCGTCCAGCCCCAGCACCATCACCGGACCACCGGCCGCGTATTGCTCACTCCGGGTGCTGACGACGGTCCGCCACTCACCCCAGACCCGTACATGCTGACCCGCTCGGACCATGACGGCCGCCACCTCCTTCACGGCGGGTCCGGCCACGATGTCCGGTGCCTTCAGTTCCGCGAACACCGTTTTCCCGATCCCGGCCGCGCGTACCTCGTAGCCCCAGCGGTGAGCCAGCGCCTCAACCAGCAGCAGCCCGCGCCCGCCCGTTTCGACCTCGCCGGGCTCCTTCACTTCAGGCGTGCCGCCACCTGCGTCGCTGACCTCCAGCCGCAGTAACCCTTCCCCCGCCGAGCGCGCGATCCGTACGCCCACCTGCCGACCACGCGGAGCGCTGACGCGCAGCGCGTTGGTCACGAGCTCCGACAGCACCAACTCCGCGTTCTCCACGACCTCTTGGGCCGCACCCCACTCCCCCAGCACTGCGTGCAGCAACGCGCGCGCTCTAGGAACGCTGCGGCGACTACTCGGCAGCCGGAAAGCGACTTCGTTCAGTGCGGTCATGGGGTGGCCTCCTCAGGACTCGGCTTCAGCGACGAGATCCCCGCAGAGCGGCTCCAGTTGGAGTCGCGGACAGCAGTAGAGTGCCCACACCACACTCGACTCGCAACGTTGCGAGTGACATCCGAGTCTTTTCTCATCCTTTCGAGTGAGAGGCAGTCACGGGCCAACTGCTCGCTGCTAGAAGGGAAGCCATGAACATGCGCGTTACGACAGACCGACCATCAACAGTCCTGGGGCGCCAACTCGGGGACGAGTTGCGACGCCACCGGGAAGCCGCAGGCATGTCGACCACTCAGGCAGCCGAAGCCCTCGACTGCACGAAGGGCAAAATCAGCCGCATGGAAAATGGGCGCGTCCTCGTCCGTACGCCGGACGTGGTCGCGCTCCTCCACGCATACGGAGTCGATGACCCGCAGACCCGCGAACAGCTCACCAGGCTCACTCGCACGGCCAACCGCCGTCGCCGTGAGGGCTGGTGGCATGAATACGGCTCGGTCCTTGCCGACACGTACCGCGACTACATCGAGATGGAATCCATCTGCGACAGCGTTCGCGCGTTCCAAGTGCAGCTGATTCCAGGTCTGTTGCAGACTCCGGAGTACGGACGCGCCGTGACCGTGGCATCACGGGCCTGGCAGACGTCCGAAGAGATCGACCAGTTCGTACAAGTGAGAATCGCTCGACAGCAACGACTCACTGGGGAAGATCCGTTGGAGTTCTGGGCGGTTCTCGCAGAAGGAGCCATCCGGCAGGCAGTCGGCGGGCCTGACGTCATGCGTGCGCAGCTGGGTCATGTCTCCGAGATGGCCGAACTGCCCAACATCACCGTGCAGGTACTCCCGTTCTCGCGAGGGGCACACTCAGGTATGTTCGGCCCATACCTGTTGATGAGGTTTCCGCAGGTGACGGCGCAGGATCTCGTACTTACAGAGACTCCCACGGGCAACATCTGGATGGAGCGAGAGCTTGAGGTCGCTCACTACCGTGCGCTCTTCGACGATGCCCGCACTGCTGCGCTGTCGCCCGCGGACTCGCTCACGCTCATCCGTCGCGCCGCCGAGGAGTACAGACCATGAGTCGTGAAGGCCACGAAGCCCTTGCCACAGCGATATGGCGCAAGAGCAGCTACAGCGGCGGCCAAGGGGAGTGCCTCGAACTCGCCCACAACATCCCCACCCTCGCCCCCATCCGCGACAGCAAGCGCCCCACCGGACCGGTGATCCCCTTCACCCGTGACGCCTGGCGGGCCTTCGTCTCGTACATGGGCTGACCGAGCGGGCCGGGCTCGGCGCCCGCCTTCGCCCGTGTACCACCTACGAATTTTGGTAGGTGGTCGCTTACGATCGGGGCCGATAACCGCACCTCAATTGCACAGTGGGGTAGCAGGGCCTCCAGCAAAGGCACCGCACACGGTGTGCAAGTGAGACGACCGTGTGTAACTTTCACACGGCCCAGGGACACGTACACAGCGACATCGGGAGAAGCGAAACAGAGATGGCAGCCGCCACCAGCCCAGCCACCGCCCCCCTCCTGCGCGATGTCATCGACATCAAGCCGTCCATCTCGACGTCCGACTTCGTTCTGAAGCTCGCCGAGGCGGTCACCGAGGAGGGTGCGGGCCGGGCGCTCCAGGACTATGTCGTCACCGAGCGGCTGCTGGAGAACTTCGACGAGGCACTCGGGCTGATCCGGTCCGCGCTGGACGGGCACACGTCGAAGGCGGCGTATCTGCACGGATCGTTCGGTTCGGGTAAGTCGCACTTCATGGCAGTGCTGTACGCCCTGCTGCGCGGAGACCGGGCGGCGCGGGCGCGGCACGACTTCGAGCCGGTGCTGGCGAGGCACGAGTGGCTGGGCACGGAGAACCAGGAGTTCCTGCTCGTGCCGTACCACATGCTCGGCGCGAAGTCGCTGGAGCAGCGGGTGCTCGGCGGATACGTCAGCCATGTCAAGAAGCTGCACCCGGAGGCGTCGACGCCGCAGGTGTACCGGACGGACGCGCTGTTCGAGGACATCCGGTCGCACCGGCGGCGGATGGGCGACGAGCGGTTCATCGACGGGCTGAGTGGGGCAGCGGACGGCGTCGCTCCCGCCGTAGCGGTGGACGACGATTGGGGGGACGCGTTCGCGTGGACCCCCGAGCTGCTGGACGCCGCGCTCGACGCGGAGGAGTACACCGGTGACGAGAAAAACCTGAACCTGGTGAACCCGAGTACTCCGGTGGAGCTGCGGGCCAAGCTCGTGCACGACGCGAGCAGCACGTGGTTCCCCGGGTTCGCCCGGCACGCGGCGGAGGACGAGCACGGGTTCATCTCGCTGGACGCCGGCCTCGCGGTGATCGCCGAGCACGCGAAGACGCTGGGCTACCAGGGGCTCATCCTGTTCATGGACGAGCTGATCCTGTGGCTCGCCAACCGCATCCACGACCAGAAGTTCGTCTCGCGCGAGGCCGACAAGATCACGAACTTCGTGGAGGGCGCCGACTCGCGGCGGGCCATCCCGATCGTGTCGTTCATCGCCCGGCAGCGGGACCTTCGCGAGCTGGTGGGCGAGGAGCTGTCCGGCGCTGGTGAGGTCGCGATCCAGCAGAGCCTCAACCTGGCCTCCGGGCGGTTCGACAGGATCACCCTGGAGGACCGGAACCTTCCGCAGATCGCCCACGAACGGCTCCTGAAGCCGAAGGACGACGAAGCCGCGGCGAAGCTGAACGCGGCATTCGAGAAGATCAAGCGGGTCGGGCCCAAGGTGTGGGACGTACTGCTCGGGTCGGACGAGGGGACGACCGGGGCGGACGAGTCGTCGTTCCAGCTGACGTATCCGTTCGCGCCGGCGTTCATGGACACTCTCGTCCACATCTCGTCCGCGCTGCAGCGGTCCCGTACCGGTCTGAAACTGATGGGCGAACTGCTCGCCCGGCACCGCGACGACGCGACGCTCGACAGTCTGATCCCACTCGGCGACCTGTACCCGGTCATCGCGGACGGCGGTGACAAGCCGTTCGTGGACAGTCTGAAGGTGGAGTTCCAGGCCGCGGACAAGCTCTACCGCACCAAGCTGCGGCCGCACCTCCTGGCGACGTACGAGATCGCCGAAGAGGATGTCGAGCGCTACCAGCACCGGCGCGACAGCATCACCGACCAGCAACTCCGCGACCGGTGCAAGGCGTTCACCGGCGACAACCGGCTGATGTGCACCCTGCTGCTGTCCGCCCTCGCGCCGAGCGTGCCCGCGCTGCGCGACCTGACCATCCAGCGGCTCGGCGCCCTCAACCACGGGTCGGTCGTCTCCCCCATCCCCGGCGCCGAGGTCGGCGTCATCAAGGGCAAGGTCCGCGAGTGGGCCGCCCGCTTCGCCGAGATCAAGGTGACCGGCACCGACACCCGGCCCGGCGTACGGCTCGAACTGGCCGGGGTGGACGTGGACTCCGTCCTCGCCAACGCCGACGTCAACAACAACCGCTCCAACCGGCGGGCCGTCGCCAAGCGGCTGCTCGCCGAGGAACTGGGACTCGACCTCTCCGACCGTCTCACCGCGGACGAGCTGCACCTCGTGTGGCGCGGCTCGCAGCGGACCACGGAGGTCGTCTTCGGGTTCGTCGCCGAACCGGACGACCTGCCCGACCACGAGTTCTCGCCCGGCGTGGAGGGCAAGTGGCGGATCGTCATCGACCTGCCTTACGCAGAGGGCAACCTCGGGTCGCGGGAGAGCGCCAACCGCATGCAGGGCCTGCGGGAACAGTCCGGTACGCGGCCACGGACCGTGGCGTGGATCCCCACCCACCTGTCGACGTCCCGCTCCCAGGACTTCCAGCGGCTCGTCGTCATCGAATACGCGCTCGCCGACGAACGCCGCTTCGACACCCAGTACGCACAGCACCTCAACGCCGACAACCGGGCGCGCGCGAAGCAGCTCCTCGAAGGGCAGCGCAGTACCCTCCGGGACACCGTCAAGGCTTCCTTCAAAGCCGCGTACGGTCTCGCCGCGAAGAATCCCAACGACGTGAACATGTCGTTCACCGAGCACTTCGTGCCGCTGCCCGACATCGCCGAACTCCGCGTCTCCATCGGGCAGTTGATGCGCGACGGTGTCCGGCACATCGCGGGCAAGCTGCTCGCCCACCAGTTCCCCGCCCATCCGGACCTGGACCCGGACGGCACCGGCGCGGCGGTGAAGCCCGGTGACGTGCGGACCGCCTTCCGGTACATCAAGGCGGCGGCCGAGGCCGGGGACCGGCAGGTCGAGGTGGACGCCAAGGAACGGACGCTGATGCGGCGCCTGGCCGCACCCCTCGGGCTCGGGCAGCAGAAGGAGGCGTACTTCCGGCCGTCCATGCGCTGGGTGGACCACTTCAACACGCTGGCCGGCGCCGAGGGCGGGCCGGGTGACCTGAGCGTCGTCCAGCTCACTGAGTGGCTGGACCGGCCCGAGCCGATGGGCCTGGAGCCGTTCGTCGCCCACCTGATCATCGCCGCGTACGCGGAGCTCGACGACCGGGTGTGGGTGCGCGGCGGGACCGTACTCGATCCGGCGCCCGAGCCGTCGGCGGTGAAGCCGCAGGACGCGCTGCGTTCTCAGGCGCTGCCGGACGAGGGCGTGTGGGAGGAGGCCGGGCGGCGGTTCTGGGACATCTTCGGCGACCCGCCGCCGAAGCTGCGGCGCGGACGGCTGGTCAGCCAGTTCGCCCGGCAGATCGTTGAGCAGGCCCGCACCCACCAGCCGCACGCGGCCGACCTGGTCGCGCAGTTGGAGCAGCACGCGCCGCTGCTCGCCCTCGACGGGGCCGACCCGGCGGGTCGGCTCGCGCTCGCCCGGCGCTCGCGCGACCTGCTCGACGAGCTGACCGGGCTGGCCGAAGCCCCGGTGGGCGGGTCGGCGGCGGCCAAGCAGATCATCACCGCGTTCGCCGGCTTCGACCTCGGGGACGTGCCCGCCGGACGCTACGGCGCCTCCGTCAAGCAGGCCCGGTCCGTGGCATCCGCGCTGGCGACCGCGGCCTGGGACATGTTCCGGCTCGCCCCGAAGTACGGGGCCCGGGGCGAGGCCGTCCTGGAGGCGCTGCGCGGGGCCGCCCGCGTGGACCAGCGCACCACAAGGCTCGAGGACGCGCTCCGGGAGGCGCGTGTGGCCATCGTCTCCGTCATCGACCGCAGCGAGGCCCCGGCCGCCCCGGCGCTGCCCTCACACACCGCTCCGCCGTCGGACACCGTCCCTCCCACCACGCCGAACGAGATCGACCTCGGCACGGACACCAGCCACCCGCCGGTCACCAGCAGCCACCCGCTGCCCGGCGGCAAGACCGCCGCCGGACGCCCGCGCCGCTCCGGAGGCGGTCGCACCACGGCATCCCGCGCGCTCGCCGAACTCCGTTCCGAGCTGGCGGAGTTGGCGGCGGCGGAGCCCGACGCGACGATCGAGATCAGCTGGCGGGTCGTGGAATGACACCCCGTGAACCGAGGCACCGCAGAATGAGGCACGAGCAGTGAGTACGGCGGCCACCACCAGCGCGGTGCGGCTGAACGCCGCCACCATCACCCAGTACCTGGTCTCCCAGTCCGGCTCCTCCCTCACCCCGGGCAAGCGGCGGGCCGTCCTGCTGCGCGCAGCGCCCGCCTGGGACAGCCCCGCCGAGCTGCCCTGGGGCGACCAGCGGCAGGCGCGGGTCGCCGCCGCGCCCTCGCCGCTCGCCGTGTACGAGCTGGTGCTGCGGCACCTCGCGCCCGGCACCCCCGGCCCCGACGTCCTGGTGGTACTGACCGACCGCGAGGAAGCCGAACTCGGGCCCGACCTGCTGGCCAAGGTGCACAAGCAGCGCGTCAACGCCGTCGAGGCCTGGGACGTCGTCCGCGAGGCGTTCGGCGCGGGCGGCGACCCCGACGGCCGGCTGTTCGACGAGAACTGGGCCGCCGAGGCGCTCCTCGACGCAACCCCGCCCGGCGGGTGGCCACAGCGCGGCGGCGGCATGCTGTCCCGCGGCGGAGCGCTCAAGGCGCTGGCCATGCGGCGGCTCGGCATCGGACGGTACGACCCCGACCGCGACCCCCGCGAGGCCGCCGCCGCCCCGGACGCCGACGTCCTCGACGTACCCGCCTTGTTCCGGTGGTCGCTGGTCACCGGCGGCCCGGAGCGCTACCTCGCGCTGCGCGCACCAGAACGTACGGGACTCGCCCGCTTCCTGGGCGAGGAGGAGCAGGCGGGCGCCGCCGGGCGGGCGCTGCTCGCGCTGGTCGAGGCCGAACACGGTCCGGACGCCGTCGCCTTCGGCCTGGTGTGCGCCGCGCTGTGGAAGCACGCGGCGGAATCGGCCGACGTCGAGGACTACCGGGCACGGGGACGGGCCGAGCGGTGGTTCGGCGAGGAACCGCCCGCCCGCGGCGCGGCACTCGACGCGCTCGCCGCCTCCTTCGGACGGTCCTGCGAGGAGTTCGTCTCCGGTCTGCTGCTGGCCGGGCGGTCCGGCGACGACGAGGCGGCATCGGCGGCGCGGCGGCTGACGGGTTCCACGCTGGACCATGCGGCGCTCCTGGTACGGCAGTTCGGGGCGGAGCGCGCCGCCCGGACCAGCCCCGTACTGGCGGACGGACTCGAGGCACGCTTCGCCGACGCGGGCCGGGCACTCGCGGGCAAGGATGCCGAACCGGTCGTCCGTTCGGTGAAAGCCCTGCGCAAGCACCGGCTCGCCCACGACACCGACGCGGTGACCCGGATCGCACGCGCCGGGATGGCGCAGCGGCTGTGGCAGTGGCTCGCCACCGAACCCCCCGCCGAAAGCCCTGCCGTCGCCGCCGGGGCCGGTCCCGTCGAGGCCGCTATCGGTCGGCACGTCACCGAGACGGGCTGGGTGGACCTGGCCCTGGATCACATCGAGGCCGGCGGCGACCCCGACCCTGTCCTCAAGGCCGCCTACGACCGGCTGTGCGTCGCGGTGTGCACCCGCCGCCGCGAGATCGACCGGCACTTCGCCCGTGCCCTCGCCACCTGGACCGAGGGCGGGAACGATCCCGGGACGATGCTGACCGTGGAGACCTTCCTCCCGGTCGTCGTCGCTCCGGTGGTGAAGGCGGGGGCGCGGCGAGTCCTGCTTCTCGTCCTCGACGGGATGAGCGCCGCGATCGCCGCCGAACTGGGCGAGGAACTGCGGGAACACTGGGTGGAGTACGACCCGCATCCCAAGGCCAAGGGTGCGCCGCGGCGCCGGGGCATGGCAGCCGGACTGCCCACGGTCACGGCGGTGTCCCGTACATCGCTGTTCGCCGCGCGGCGGATGTCGGGCACCCAGGCGGACGAGAAGCGGCTCTTCCCCACCCACACCTTCTGGGGCGAGGAGGAGGTGGCGGTCTTCCACAAGGACGACCTGCGCGGCGAGAGCGGTGGCGCCCCCTTCGGCGCCGGGCTGTTCGACGCGCTCGCCGGGGACCTCACGCATGTCGCGGTGGTGCTCAACACCATCGACGACCGGCTCGCCGCGGAACAGAAACTCGGGGACGGGACCTGGCGGCTGGGCGACATAGGGCAGTTGCGGGAGCTGCTGCGGTTCGCGGCCGTGCAGGGACGGGCCGTCATCCTCACCAGCGACCACGGGCACGTCGTCGACCGGCACGGGGCGCGGATCACGGCGGAAGGAGTGCTGTCGGCACGGCACCGGGAGTCCGGGCAGCCGGGGAAGTCGGGGCAGCCCGGCGAACCTGGTGCGTCGTTGGCGGAGACGGAGGTGCTGCTCCACGGCGAGCGGGTCGTCGCGCCCGAGACCGGGGGGCGGATCGTCGCACTGTGGGACGCCGACTCTCGGTACACGGCACAGAAGGCCGGCTACCACGGAGGCGCCTCACTGGCCGAGTTCGCCATCCCCGTACTGGCCTTTCTTCCCTTCGGCGCCGAGCCGCCCAAGGGATGGCGTGAATTGGGCGGTCAGCAGCCCGCATGGTGGTCGCTGGCCCCGTCAGCTCCCTCGGAGGCTCAGCAGCGTCCCGGGGCTCCCGGCACGGCGGACACCTCCTCCGCGCCGGTGCAGAAGAAGGCGGGTAAGCGCACCAAAAAAGAGAGCGAGCTTGCCCGCAGCCATGAGGCGCTGTTCGACGTGGAGTTGGCGCCGAGCGCGGAGGGCGACGGCACTCTGCTCACGCCGCAGCCGGTGTCCCCGGACGACGACCTGGTCAGCCGTCTGCTCACGTCGGAGGTCTTCGCCGCCCAGTGGGAGATGCTCACCCGGAAGCCCACCGCCCTCCGGGTGGAGAAGGCGGTTCACGCCCTGCTGGACGTAGGCGGCACGCTCCCCGTGACCGCCCTGGGCCAGCGCATCGGACTGCCTGCCGGACAGAACCCCGCCGGTTTCGCCGCCGTACTGCGGCAGTTGCTGAACCACGACGGCGTGCAGGTCCTGGAGACACTGCCCGACGGGCGAACCCTGCGGCTCAACGTGGGCTCGCTGCGGGAGCAGTTCGAGCTGGGATGACGAGGGATTCTGCTGCGGACGTTTCGGGAGCCGGGTGAACCCGCCCCCTGAACGTCCGCCCAGCGTCAGGGCAGTTGCCGGAGGATTCGGACGAACTCCCGCAGCTCGTCGGCGCGTTGTTGCGACAGCGGGTCGGGGCTGAAGTGCGCGATCTTGTTGCGGATGTCGCGCACCCGGTCGAGCTGGCGGACGAAGTGGGTATGGCTGACACCCGGCAAGACCAGGGCCTGCCAGTTCTGGTCCGCCCTGGCCGCGCGCTGCAGCTCTTTCTGCTTGTTGCTCCGAGCGTTGCCGTCGAGCAGTTTCACGTAGTCACCGAACATGAGGTCGGTGATCTTTCCGGTCTGCCGGTCCGGGATGTCCGGCTGCACCGCGCGAATGGCCTCCTCACTGAGCTTCCCGCCCAGGCACCTGCGCAGCCGGAACTCGATCTCGCCGACGATG
Organism: Streptomyces sp. NPDC058470; assembly: GCF_042721055.1. Classification (NCBI taxonomy): domain Bacteria; kingdom Bacillati; phylum Actinomycetota; class Actinomycetes; order Kitasatosporales; family Streptomycetaceae; genus Streptomyces; species Streptomyces sp. NPDC058470. The sequence continues at coordinate 65,575 of NZ_JBHXMF010000018.1, read as the reverse complement.
AAGAACGGCCAGGCCGTCGTCTCGAAGCGCTCGGTGATGTCGGCCGCGGTCACGATCCCGCTGAACCGGCCGTTGTTGCCGCGCACCAGCAGATAGCCGTACTCGCAGATCATCGGCAGCAGAGAGAAGAAGTCCTGGTGCGCCTCGGCCACCGGCGGGTCCGGCACCATCGCGTTCGCCAGCGCCCATTCACCCTGTGCGCGAGTGGCGTACATGTTGACCACCGACTGCCAGGTCACCACACCGCGCAAGGTGTAGTGGTCGTCCATGACGGGGACCTGAGAGTAGTTCTTGGTCTGCATGAAGTACGTGATGTCCGCGAGCAGGTCGCTCGGCAACACGGACTCCAGTCCCCCGCACGCGGCAGGCAGGTCACCGATCTGGAAGGGCCGCTGTGGCAGCGCGCCGGCCGTCAGCCCCTCGTCGTCCGCGTCCTCCTGGTCCTCCTGCGCGGCCTGTTCGGCATCGGGCACCGAGGCCGGTTCGACGACGTGGACGTCGGCGAGGCGGCCGCACGTGGCGAAGTCGGGGAAGGTCGACAGGCCCGCGTCCTTCAGGGCCTGCCTGATGAGGAGCACATCGGAGTCGTTGCGTACTCGCGTCTTGAAGAGCGCGAGAAAGTCAAGAACCGGGAGCTTGCTCCCCTTGAGGGCGAGGAGCTGCTCCTGCGGAGGGATGTGCGCCATGACCGCGCTCACCCGGCCTCGGCGTCACGGAACACGGTGCGCTTGCCCATGGCGGAGCGCACCAGTTCCAGGAGCTGTTTGGCCCGGTTCTCGTAGAACCGTACGAAGTCCCCCTCATGCAAAGCGGACGGGTCCAGGAGGTGGGTGGCGAGCACGTCGTCGTACCACTCCGGGCGCATGCCCGACTCGAGGGTCAGCGACTTCAGGTACGCGGCTGGAGAACCCGACATGCTGCGGCTGGCCCGGTAGGACAGCGGCGTCTTGTTCACGATCGAGTTGGCGCGCGCGGCCCACTCCTGGTCATTCCTGGTGAACCAACCCTTGGGGAAGATCTGCCGCACGGCCACGTTGTACTCGACCAGCCGGCCCGCGCTGAGCGGTGCGTCGGTGAAGTACCAGTCCACCGCGCCCTGCTTGATCAGGAGTGCGTAGATCCCCTTGTACGCGGCGCTGTTGCGGGTGGTCAGGCCGTCCAGACGGTCGGAGAGGAACGCTGCCTCCACGATCGTGTCAGGGACGGTGCCCCCACCGCCCAGCAGCCATGGCACGAGCTGCTCGACGTCGCGCACGAAGCGGCTCTCCGTGGAACCGCCGTACATCTCGCCGAGTACGCCGCACCAGTACCACTGGGCAATGCGGTCTTCCGCACTCGTCTTCCACGCGCCGGTCGCCCCCTCGACGATGGCGCGGACCGCCGCGAGCGGGACGAGCTGCGTGCGGTACGGCAGGTCGGCCGTGCGGACGATGCACTGCTGTTCCAGGAAGGTGCCCACCCAGGCGAAGGCCTCGGCGACCCTCGGCGCCAGCCGCCGGAAATCGTCCAGGGGCAGGTTGAGCAGGTCACGGCGCTTGCACGACACAGAAGTGCGCGGCTCCCGCTGCTTGCACTCCCAGGTGTGGACCAGGGCGACCGCCTGGAGGAAGTCGCTGCTGCTCAGCCCGTCCTCGACGCCGTTCTCCCAGCGCCCGAACACCGGGTACGTGGAGACCAGCGACTTCTTAATGTCCTGCCACTCGTCAGGCAGCTTGTAGTAGTTGCCGAAGCGCCCGACGTACTGCTGGTCACCCGCGTACTTGGCGGTGAGCAGTTCGAAAACGTTCAGCTGTATACCGCCACTGTTCACCCGCTCGAACACCGCGCACACCGCGTCCATGGTGGTGGACGCGGGCAGCTTGATCATCGGCATCTGGAACGACTGCACGTTGTTGAGGACGACCTCCTCGAACTGCGACCACAGATCCCAGTTCGCCTCGTCGAGCTTCACGAACGCCTTTTGCCAGGCATTCATCCGCTGGACGTCGAAGACCAGGTGGAGCGGGAAGTAGGCGGCCGCGCACTCCAACTCGGTGGTGGTGAGGTCGAGGTCGACCCTGCGCGCGAAGTCGGACCTGACGACCCGTTCCTCGGGGACGGAGACAATCGCGTCGTCCCGGTCCGCGGGCAACCCCACCGCCTTCTTGATGTCCACGTAGTACCAGCGGTTCAGCTCCTTGCCCCGGGCGTCGACCGTCGCGACGGGATGGTCCCGGTGCAGCGCCTGGAACAGGGAGGTCAGCCGTTGCTGGCCGTCCAGCAGCAGCAGGTCGGGCGCCCTGCCCTCGGCGTCCTCGGCGCCCTTGAGTGTCCGCGCCCTGAAGGGAGACGTACCACCGGTCTCCAGCGCCATCGCGACGCCGAGCGGATAGTCCAGCGTCACGGTCGCGATGAGCGCCCTGATGCGCTCGTCGTCCCACTTCCACTGGCGCTGGAAGTCCGGAAGTTGCAGTACTCCGGACGCAACATCCCGCAGGACATCCTTGAGTCTGGGATTGTCGAGACCTGTCACGCCGTGTGTTCCCCCATGTGCCGACCCTGGTGACCGCGATCCCCTTGGAGACTCGGTCAGTTGAACGCACCATTGCAGCAACGAGCCCGGAACGCCGTCAACCGCCGCACCCCCTCCTTCTCACGCACCGAACATTTTCGGCCACGCTGAGTCGCCCATGCCGCCCACCTCCATCCCCTTCGACGGGCACCGCCGACGGCACCCCTCCGAGGATGGAAGACTGGCGGAGTGAGTACGGATCGCCCCATTCGAACCCCCACGGTCAGCGCGGCCCGCCGCCGAGACGTCATCGACGCCCTACGGCGGGGAGCCGTCCCCGAAAGCGGACTCGACCTGCTCGCCACGGGCCTCGACCGGTTCGAGACCGCGCTCGCCGCCGAGCTGGACGCAGTGGCCTCCGGGGCCTCGGTGTTCAAGGCGGTGCGGGGAGAGTACGGGTCCGGCAAGACGTTCTTCACCCGGTGGCTCGGCGAGCGCGCCAAACGGCGCGGCTTCGCTGTGGCCGAAATCCAGATCTCCGAGAACGAAACGCCCCTGCACCGGCTCGAGACCGTCTACCGCCGGCTCACCGAGCGGCTGGCCACCCCCAGTTTCTCTCCGAGCGCGCTGCGTCCCGTGGTGGACGCGTGGTTCTACGCGCTGGAGGAGGACTCCCTGGCCTCGGGCGTCCCCGAGGCCAAACTGTCCTCCGAGGTGGAGCAGTTGCTGACCGCCCGCCTGGCGGAGGTGTCCCGGCACGCGCCGTCGTTCGCCGCAGCCCTGCGCGGCTACCGGGCCGCGATCACCGCGGGCGACGAGACCACCGCCGCCGCGGTCATGGCCTGGCTGGGCGGACAGCCCCACGTCGCCGCGTCTGCCCGCAGGGCAGCGGGAGTCCGCGGCGACCTCGACCACTTCGGCGCTCTCGGCTTCGTACAGGGTCTACTCACCGTGCTCCGCGACTCCGGGCACACCGGGCTGTTCGTCGTCCTCGACGAGGTGGAGACCCTCCAGCGGGTCCGCTCCGACGCACGCGACAAGGCGCTCAACTCCCTGCGCCAACTCATCGACGAAGTTCACTCCGGCCGCTTCCCGGGGCTTTACCTGGCGATCACGGGAACGCCCGCCTTCTACGACGGCCAGCAGGGCGTGCAGCGGCTTGCCCCGCTGGCGCAGCGGCTGGCCACCGACTTCACGACCGATCCGCGCTTCGACAATCCGCGTGCGGTGCAAGTGCGGCTGCCCGGCTTCACGTTGGAGTCCCTCATCGGCCTGGGCGCCACGATCCGGGACCTGTACGCGGAGGGCTCCGCGAATCCGGAGCGGATCAAGGCCGTCGTCGACGACGCCTACATCGCCGATCTGGCGAAGGCAGCGGGTGGAGCGCTCGGCGGGAAGGTGGGGGTGGCGCCGCGGCTCTTCCTGAAGAAGCTTGTCGGTGACGTGCTCGACCGGGTCGACCAGTTCGACGACTTCGATCCACGTACGCACTACGCCCTCACCGTGAACGCAGCGGAACTCAGCGAGGTGGAGCGGAACGCAGCGGCGAGCGCCGACGACGTCGAGCTGGAGCTGCCGTGACCGAGCCTGCTGCCGAGGGGTGGGACCGGCTTCATCCGGGACTCCTCCACCACATCGTCAACTCCCTTGGCTGGCCCGGTCTCCGCCCGCTCCAGCAGGAGGCGGTCGCACCGCTCCTCGACGGCTCCGACGCCCTACTCCTCGCTCCCACAGCAGGTGGGAAGACCGAGGCCGCCGCTTTCCCGCTGCTCACGAGAATGGCGCAGGAGAGCTGGACCGGTACCTCTGTCCTCTACGTCTGTCCGCTCAAGGCCCTGCTCAACAACCTGCTGCCGCGCGTGGAGACCTACGCGTCCTGGCTGGGACGTACGACCGCGCTCTGGCACGGTGACGTCTCCCAGTCCCGCCGGAAACGGATCCTGCGCGAACGGCCCGACGTGCTGCTGACCACTCCCGAGTCCCTGGAGTCGATGCTGGTCAGCGCCAATGTCGACCACCGCGCCTTCTTCGCCGGGCTGCGCGCGATCGTCGTGGACGAGGTGCACGCGTTCGCCGGAGACGACCGGGGCTGGCACCTGCTGGCCGTACTGGAACGGCTGGAGCGCGTCGCCGGGCGGCCGGTCCAGCGCATCGGCCTCTCCGCGACGGTCGGCAACCCGGGCGCGTTGCTGGACTGGTTGCAGGGCTCGGGGCATGGGAAACGGCAGGCACAGGTTGTCGCGCCGCACCTGCGTGAGGACTCTCCCAGGCTGCCCCCGCCTGGGGACGTCCAGCTCGACTACGTCGGCTCACTGGCCAACGCGGCGAGGGTGATCGCAGCCCTTCACCGGGGCGAGAAACGCCTGGTGTTCTGCGAGTCCCGGAAGCAGGTCGAAGAACTCGGCGAGAGTCTGCGCGCCAAGGGACTGACCACGTTCCTCTCCCACGCGTCCCTGTCGGCGGACGAGCGGCGGCGAGCCGAGGAGGCCTTCGCCGAGGCCAGGGACTGCGTGATCGTATCCACCAGCACGCTCGAACTCGGCGTCGACGTGGGTGACCTGGACCGCGTCATCCAGGTCGACGCGCCCGGCACCGTCGCCTCCTTCCTCCAGCGCCTGGGCCGCACGGGGCGACGACCGGGATCCGCCCGCAACTGCTTGTTCCTGACCACCGACGAGGACAGCCTGCTGTCGGCGGCGGCTCTGCTTCTGCTGTGGTCGCGCGGCTGGGTCGAGCCGGTGGTCGCCCCGCCCGAGCCCCGGCACATCGTCGCCCAGCAGGTCCTCGCGCTCTGCCTCCAGGAGCACCGGGTGGGCGACCACCTGTGGCAGGAGTGGTGGGGTGGGCTCGGCCCCTTCGGCCCGTCCGCCGAACCGATCGTCCGCCACCTGGTGGAGGAGGGCTACCTGGACCGTGACGAAGGCATGCTCTTTCTCGGCCGGGAGGCGGAACAACATTTCGGGTACCGGCACTTCATGGACCTCACCGCCGTGTTCGTCGCGGCCCCCGAGTTCACGGTGCTGGCGGGCCGCACCGAGATCGGCATGGCCGACCCCACGCTGCTGACCGAGGAAGTCGCCGGCCCGCGACGGCTGCTGCTCGCGGGGCGCAGCTGGCAGGTGACGTACATCGACTGGTCAAGGCGCCGCTGCTTCGTCGAACCGGTGGAGGGTGGCGGGAAGGCCCGCTGGAGCGGCTTCGGCCCGGCCCGCGGAGCGTCGTACGACCTGGCACAGGCCGCCCGGGAAGTGCTGCTGGGCGCCACGCCCCCGGTCACACTCACCCGGCGGGCCGAAGCGGCCCTGGCCCAAGTGCGCGAAGAGAGCACCGACCTCGTACACCCCGGCGGAACCGTGATCGTACGAGGCGGCCGGGACACGAACGTGCGCTGGTGGACCTGGGCCGGGTACCGGGCCAACGCCACCCTTGCCGCCACCCTTGCCGCCGTCGCCGATCCTCTCCAGCGCCCCACGGATGCATACGTCAGATTGCGCGAGGACCTCACACTCCAGGACTGGAAGAAAGCCACCGCGGATGCGTCCGCCCATCTGTGCCTGCCCTCAGTGGACGTACGGGCGCTGAGTGGTCTCAAGTTCAGCGTCGCACTCCCGCCCCGTCTTGCGGAGGCCACCCTCGCCGCTCGCCTCGCGGATTTGGATGGTGCGACGACTGTCCTTCGAGAGCCGGCACGCTTCACGGCCCTGGGAGAGTAGACACTCTCGAGCTCAGTCGGACTAACGAGAAGATGTCACCCACAGTGACATCGCCTCACAGTCAGCGTGAATAAGGTGTGTTAGCCTCGGCCCACAGGACGTCAAAAGAAACAGACGCCCGGTTCGCCTTAGGCCCCGCGGATGCGGGGCCTTCGTGCATCTTGAGGCCTTCGCACGCGTCCAACCCTCGTACGCCTCAGGGCTTCCAGCAGTGCTGATGCACCACGCGTGGGGCTACGTACGACCACAGCTTCTCGTTCGTCTTGCGTGCCTGCGGGTTGGTGTCCTGGCCGCTGACCAGCCTCCTGTGAAGGTAGGCGATGAGGTCGGCAGCCTGAAGCAGCCGGCTCGCCTTCGAAGGCGCGAAGTGGATCGTGTCGACAAGCCTCGGCAGTCTGCTGCTCAGCGTCCCGCCTGTGCCGCCCTGCTGGTAGTCCCTGAAGTGGCGCCGATGGTCGTCAGCTCCGTCGATCTCGTCGGCGATGACAAGAGCCAGCTGGTCATCGTCGTGGGCATGATGGTCGATCTGCTCCAGAAGGTGGCGGAGCACGATCTCGTGCGGCAGGCAGGACTGATCGCCAACCACCTTGTGCGCAGGGACATCAAGGCCGCGGACGATGACCTGCACCTCGTGCGCAGCGATCGCCTTCATCGCGTCCCCGTAGACGCCGATCCGGGCGCGGACCATGTTGCGGCCCTTGTTGCCCATGCGGGACCAGTCGTCCCTCGCCTGCACCAGGGCGTGCCCGTGCAGTTCGGCGTCGGCTTCGACGGGATAGCTCTCGGAGGCCTTGCGCACCACTGAGTCGAGGGCTCGTCCGAGCGGCCGAAGATACTGCTCGGGCACAAGCAGAGCGACCATCCAGTAGCGCTCCGCGTCATACGACTCATCGACATAGGTCAGCAACACTGGGTGATTGTTTCACACAACAAGGTTGATGGTCGGGGGTGTTGTGATGAGCCGGAGGACCGCCCACTTCAGAAGAGCACGTCCTGCTGCGGCTTGCCACCCCGCTGCGAACGAGGACGGCGGGCGACCTCGGGAAGGTTCTCCCAAGTGGGCCGCAGACCCGCGATCTCCACCTCCCCCACCCTGTCCTTGAGATACGCCTGGGTATCCGGATCCGTCGAGTAGAGGACTGCTGCACGGCTGGCTCGCGTGAGAAGGACGTGGTACGCGTTCCGGACACAGTCCTCGAAGACCTCCGGGGCTACCGCCGAACCGGCTACCTCGGGGTCGAACGAACCTGGCTTCCGGACCCGCCAGATCTTGACCGCCTTCTCCCGGCGTTTCACGCCCTTCTGGAAGACCCACTTGCCGTCCCGCCACACCATGTCGTCGCCGAGGATGACACCGCACCAGTCCCACTCAAGCCCTTGCGACGAGTAGACGCAGCCGATCTGGTCGATGCCTGCCGGGTCGACACCCCACAACTTGGCCGGCGGCGCACCGTGTTCGCAGTAGTTGTCGCCCCAGGCGTTCCAGAGACGGTGCCAGCCACCGATCCGTACGTCCTTGACTAGTCTTCTCACGTGCCCCTTCGGCTTGTTCCAGGGCCAGCAGAATCCTGCCACGATCCGGGCACTGGCACCTGCGTCGTGCTCTCGGCGGATGACTCGTTCCAATTCCTCTGGACTGTCTGCGACTTCCACATGCATCAGTCCGTCCGGTGCCCACCGGTCGACGTCACGACCTGAGAATCCAAGGAGGTCGTGAACCCACTGCCGATAGGCATCACTTCCACCACAGCGGAACTGCTCCTGCAGCGCAAAGGTTGTCGGGGACAGTTCTCGCCGAGCCGCAGCGTCCTCGATGAGTTCCACAGTGCCGACCTCGTTGGGCCTGACCGACTGACGGCCGTCCAGGAGGAAAACCGTCACTCGTGCCGCGTCCAATAGCTCATCGACCTGCGGTCCTGTACCCCATTGCTCCTCAGGAACGCGGTGGTTCGTGGAACGTTCCCGCAATCGGTGCGCCTCGTCGCAGATCAGGAGATCAAGGCGTGGCTTGGGCGGCTTGATGAAGCTACTGAAGAAAACGAACATGTCCTGGAAGGCCCGATCGCGGTAACCCACGTGCCGCTTCATGGTGGCGTCGAAGGCACGTGACCCTGACGCGTACCGCACTCTGTGGCCCTGTAACGCGAGCTGCCGCATCAACTCCAGCCCGATTGCGCTCTTTCCGCTGCCGGCACCTCCTCTGATGACGAAGACGGCATCCTCCTTCCAGACACTCGCAGTCAGCAGATCCTCGCCCGGGGCATCCGAGAGCCGCTCCACCGCCATCCGTACGGCGGCCGCCGCGCGCTTCTGCTCTCCGCGCAGGGTGAAGACGGTGTCCTCACCCTTGGAGGACACCATGGCGTTGAGCAGGGGTGCATTGCGTACCCCCATGCGCTGGAGCAGCAATTCCGCCGACGTGGCACCCGAGGAGCTGTCGAACTGCCTGAGCAGTTCGCGGTGGAGTTCCACCCGGTCGTCCCGGGTGAAGTACATCGAGTAGGGGCTAGTGCTTCGGCCAGGGGCGAACAGCGCCTGCACATCACCCACGTGCGCATTGTGCAGATAGCTGAAGCCTGCGTACTCGATCTGGAGTCCCTTCAAAGGACCGTTTTCTCCGAAGAAGTAGTCAGCGTTTCGGGTCAGCTGATCACTGGGATGGGCCTTCTCTCTCTTCATACCGGGGACCAGAAGCTTGCTCTCGTTCCGCACGCCAACCGCGACGGACGCCCAGCGTTTGAGTTCGATCAGAGCGAAGGAGTCACGTCCAGTACCGGGATGTCGTCCGACGAGCACCACGTCGATGGGAGCCGGTGCGCCATCGGGGCTGCACTCGACGAGCATGTGCACGCCTCCCCTGTCGATCTCCTCAAGTTCCTGGGCCAGTTCCATGAGGCTCTCGGCCCAGGCCTCATGTTCACCCGTCGATGCCGGGGTGCCCTCGATCGCCGCGTGACGTGCCGCGAGATGGGACAGCAGCAGGCGGCGACGCCTATGGAGAGTGAGCAGATCGCTCGCCGACAGGTTCAGCAGAAGCGCGGGCACGAGGTAGGTCCCCCAGGGCACGAGAAGCTCGTGCGGGTGGGGGCATGTCCTCGTGTGGAAGCCCGTCGGGCCGCATCCGACAGAAGATCACTGTACGGAACGTCTCGGGAACAGGAGCAGGGTTCCCAAGGTCCGGATCCCCCACGGCAGCTGAAGGTTTTCTGTGCCTCGTGGAGAGTTCGATAACATTCGATCAGCCATTGCTGCGGCCCGACGGGCTTCCGCTTCAGGACATGCCCCCACCCGCACGAGTCACTTCGTGCTGCCTGGGGGCATTCCTTGCTGTTCCGCGAGTCCGCAGACGCGCTCGCCGCGCGGGCCCTTGACGGCTCACTTTTCCTGCACCTCACTGAACAGTTTGTGCATGCGCACGGGTACAAGCCGAGTCCGTCCGAGGTCAGGTCCTGGGAGCGCTCATTGCCTGCGCTGAGTCGCGCCCTGGCCGATGCCGGGCTGGGGTGTGTCGAGATGCTCGTCGAGTACGCGCTGCCGCTCACCAGCAAGCGGGCTGACGTGGTCCTGGCGGGCGTGCATCCGCGGACGAAGGAACCCTCGTACGTCGTCGTGGAGCTGAAGCAGTGGAGTCAGGCATTCCCTGACAAGGACGACCCTCTGCTCTGCCGGGTCGACGCGTACACCCATCCCGTGCTCAACCCCATCGAGCAGGTGCGCGGCTACTGCGACTACCTGGTGTCCTTCAACGGGGCTCTCGCCGAGCATCCGGAACGGATCTCCGGCGTGGCATACCTGCACAACGCCACGGAGTTCGGGGTCAGCGGACTGTACGAGGTGGAGCAGAACGTGCGCGGGCGGATGTTCACCGCCGAGCGGCGAGGCGAGTTCCTCGATTACCTACACAGCAAACTCGCGCCGGAGCCGGGCGCGGCGGCAGCTGACGCACTGCTCGCAGGGAAGGTCCAGCCGTCGCGGCAGCTGATGGCCGTTGCGGCCCAGGAGGTCCGTGAACGCGAGCAATTCGTGCTTCTGGACGAACAAAAGGTGGCCTACGAGACGGTCCTCTCGGCTGTACGCAGAGCGGAGGAGTCCGACCACAAAGAAGTCATCGTGGTGACGGGCGGGCCCGGCACCGGCAAGAGCGTGATCGCGCTGTCTCTCCTCGGAGAACTCTACCGACGGGGAACGCCGGCGCTGCACGCGACCGGATCGCAGTCGTTCACCAAGACCATGCGGAAGGTCGCGGGCGCACGCAAGCGCGAAGTCCAGGATCTCTTCAAGTACTTCAACAGCTTCATGACGGCACGCAAGAACAGCCTGTCCGTGCTGATCTGCGACGAAGCCCATCGGATTCGGGAGACCTCGGCGAATCGCTACACCGCAGCCGCGCAACGCACCGATAAGCGGCAGGTCGACGAGTTGATAGACGTCGCGCGCGTCCCCGTTTTCCTACTCGACCAGCATCAGGTGGTACGCCCCGGGGAGATGGGCACCGTCGAACAGATCAGGGCGGCAGCTGCAATCCGTGGGCTGCAGTGCCGAGTCGTGGAGCTGGACAGCCAGTTCCGGTGCGGAGGCAGTGACGCCTACCTGCGGTGGGTGGTGCGGTTGCTCGGCCTGGAAGGCAACGGTCCGGTGGACTGGGAGGACGATGGCAAGGTCGGTCTCGAAGTCGTGGACAGCCCGCAGGAGTTGGAAGCTTTTCTCACGGCCAAGCGCGCGCAAGGTTACGGCGCGCGCATGACAGCCGGATACTGCTGGCCCTGGACCAAGAAGGTCCCGCCGGGTCAGGACCTGCCCACCGACGTCACGATCGGTGGCTGGGGCCGCCCGTGGAACGTCTTCGGCGAGCGCGCCGTGAACGGCGCTCCCCCAGCCGCCCTGTGGGCCACCGATCCGGCGGGCTTCGGCCAGGTCGGCTGCGTCTACACCGCCCAGGGCTTCGAGTACGACTGGAACGGCGTCATCATCGGCCCGGACCTGGTGTGGCGCGGCGACCGCTGGATCGTCGACCGTGCAGCCTCCAAGGACCCCGTGTTCAAGAAGTCCACGCCTGGCGCTGACGTCGACCGGCTGATCCGGAACACGTACAAGGTGCTGCTGACCCGCGGCATGGTCGGGACGGTGATCTACTCGACCGACGCCGAGACCCGGGCGAAGCTTCGGCAGCTCGTGGTACCCCTCACTTCCCAAAAAGCCCTGGCGTAGCGCTACGTTCGACATCTACTGACGTCGAACCGCTTCGGAGAGGCCCCGGTCGCAGAGGGCAATCTGGTGTGCGACGAAAGCTGGTCAACGCCACTTCCAGCAGGCCCCTTACGGCAGCCAGTAACCGCCAGCCCGAAGTCCGCCTGGAGATTACGCCGAGCCCCGTGGCGATACGGAGCAGGGGCTCACGCAGAGCCGCGAATTCCGCGCGCGTGGGGTGGCCTCGGGCCAGGCGGCCTCGTGGTCGGGGAGGCAAGCATCGGCGGGGCGGCCGGCCTCGTACGTGGCGAGGCGCGGGTGCCAGGTGGTCGTGAAGGGGCGCAGTGTCGTGTTGACCTGAGGGATCCTTAACCGCTTCGACCCCGAGGTCGCTCCGCCGCTGGCCCGGCCACGTGACGCCCTCAGCCGGGTCCTGCGCCCTCTGCTCGCCTCCTGGCACCCTCGCCTCCTACGCTTCCCACCGCCCCGAGGGCCGGGACCCGGTGGTGTACGAACGGGACTGGAAGCACCCGGACGCCCTCCGGCGCGAGATCACGGCGGTACGCGAGACGCTGGTCTTCCTCGCCCGCGCCTTGCAGCGAGTGGCGGACGTGAGCGACCTGATCGACCTTCCGGTGCTGCGGGCGACGGAGGCGCCCGCAGCACCGGGGCAGATCGGGCCTCCACCCGCTGACTAGGCGGGTTGTTGCGAGCAGAAAGGCCAAGGCGAGCCTGCCGACCCACGACCTGGCCCTGCCTCTGGTTCGGGCAGCCAGAACCCGCGCTCGACCTCCGCATGGCGGCCATTGTCAGTGGTGCGCGCTCTAATGGGAGATGTCGTCACAGAGCGTCACGACTACTGCTGGCTACGGGGGAGGTGGCGAACGTGGGTTACGAGGAGGACGGGCAGAGGTACGTGTCCGTGGCCGGGCTGCGGGCGCGGGGGTGGACCGGCGCGATAGTGCACCGGCTGCTCGGGGCTCCGGACCGGCTCAGTGTCGATCCGCGGCGGAGGTCCGCCCCGCACACCCGGCTCTACCGTGTCGAACGGGTCGAGGCGGCAGAGCGCAGCGAGATCTTCCGGAGCGTGACGGACACCGCGGCACGGCGGTCCGACCTGGTGCGTGCCGCACTGGAGCGGCGACGACAGGAAGTCCTGGAGCGCATCGGAGCCGAGCCGATCGACGTACCACGCCTCGACCCGGGCAAGCTGGCGCTACGGGCCATGGAACACCGGGCACGGAAGGAGTACGCCGCACTCGACACGGACGGCCCCATCCCACCCAGGCCAACGGGCCGCGCCACACCCGGATCGACGGGCCGCACCACATCCGGGCCCACTGGCCCCACCCCACGCCAAGCCACTCGTGCCACGAAACCCGGCACCAGTGGTCCCACGCCACCCGAACCCACTCGCCCCACCACACCTGGACGAGCTGGTCCCACCCCACCCGTATCCGTAGGCCGGGCTGCACCCGCACCCGCCGGTCCCGCCCCTTCCAATCCCCCTGACGCCAGCCCACCCGAACCAACAGGCCGCGCCACATCCGGGACCACTGACCGCGCCACATCCAGACCTACCAATTCAGCCCCACGCCAACCCACTCGCCCCACCACACCCGGACGGGCTGGTCCCACCCCACCCGGGGGACCCGCTGATCCCAACCCACTCAATCCCGCTGGTCCCACCCCACCCGAACCCACAGACCGCGCCTCACCCCATCCCGACAGCCGTCGCTCCTCACCCGGCCCCGGCGAAGGCATCTCACCGACCGGCGTCCCCGGAGTCCCACCGCCGCTCGCCTCCGGCGGTCACCGTGCCTCCCTCGCTCCCTGGAAGGTCGACTATCTGCGGCATCGGCTGGCCCACTACGACCGGCTCCTCGACGGACTTCCCGGGCACGGCCGCTTCTCCGCGCGGGCCACGGCCGCCGCGCTGTTGCGGCGGCGGATCTTCGAGGCCATCGCCGAGGCCTACCCGGCACTTGCGGAGGAGTGCGAGCGGCAGGCGCGTGCTCAAGGGCTCAATGCACCGCCCCGGTGAGGTGAGTTCGGCGTGTGTCTCATGCGCACACGCCGACGGCGGCCGGCCCGGTGGGTCAGGGGTGCCCCTGACCCACCGGGTCCACGCGAGGTGCCCCCGTCCCTTCGTGGGCCCCCGCCGGGTCGCCCCGGAGTCACTCCGCCGGAGGAGAGCCCATGCCCCCGGGGGCACCCCAAGTCCGCCGCTTGGACAGCGCCCGCGCATAGCTCCCCGCCCGGCTCGTGGTCAGCCCCAGCGAGACCAGCGACTCGGCAAGCTTGACCGCGGCCGCCACCCCGTCGACGACAGGAAGCCCCAGCTTCTCCCCAACCACCCGCTGGAGTCCGGTCATCCCGGCGCAGCCGAGCACGAGCACCTCGGCTCCGGCTGCCCGGGCGCGTTCGGCGGCGGTCACGAAGGCTGCCTCGGTGCGTTGGGGGTCGCCGAGGTCGAGGACGCCGAGGCCGGTGCCGACGACGGCGGCGCAATGGGCGGCGACCCCGGCGGCGTACAGGCTGTCCTCGATCTGGCCGCGGGAGCGCTCCAGGGTGGTGACGACGCCATAGCGCCGCCCGAGCAGGCAGGCCAGGTGGGCGGCGGCCTCGGTGATGTCGACGACGGGTACGTCGAGCAGTTCGCGGGCGCCCTCGCGGCCGTGTTCGCCGAAGCCGGCCATGACGACGGCGTCGTAGGGACCCTTATACGTCCGCAGTGTGTCGAGGACGGCCGCCGCCGAGAGATAGCTGTCGAGCCAGCCCTCCGCGGACTCGGGTCCCCAGGCGGGGGTCAGTCCGGTCACCGTGGTGCCCGGACCTGCGGCTGCCCGGGCACCTCGTACGATCTCCTCGGTCATCTCCTGCGTCGTGTTGCAGTTGGTGACGACGATCCGCACGCTCAGCCCGCCGCAGACGCGGAGGCGACGGCAGTCTCAGCGGTCGCGCGCTCGGAGCGGCACAGCACCGCGTACAGACCGGCCGCCAGCGCCGTGCCGATGAACCAGGAGTAGGGGGCCACGTCGCTGAAGTCCTTCACCAGCGCGAGCACCGCCGCGACGGCCGCGGAGGGCAGGAACGCCCACAGGGCCTTGGGGTTGACGCCCTTGCGGTAGTAATAGGGCGATCCCGGCCGGGCGTTGAAGAGCTGGTCGATGTCGATGCGACCGCGCTTGACCCAGTAGTAGTCGAGCATGATCACGCCGAACAGCGGTCCGAGGAAGGCGCCGAGGCCGCCGAGGAAGTAGTTGACGACCGTGGGGTTGGAGAAGAGGTTCCAGGGGGTCACCAGCAGCGCGGCGACCGTGCTGATCATGCCGCCGATCCTGAAGGTGATCTTCTGCGGCCAGACGTTGGCGAGGTCGTACGCCGGCGAGACGAAGTTGGCGACGATGTTGACGCCCATGGTGGCGATGGCAAAGGTCAGGGCGCCGAGGACGAGGACCCAGGTGTTGCCGACCTTGGCGACGAGCAGCGCCGGGTCGGTGATGGCCTCGCCGAACACCTCGATGGAGCCGGCCGTGACGATGACCGAAACGATCACGAAGGCGGTCGAATTGATGGGCAGACCCCAGAAGTTGCCGCGCTTGACGGTCTTGTAGCCGGGCGCGAAGCGCGAGAAGTCGCAGAAGTTGAGCATCAGGGTGCCGTACGTGGCGAGGATCAGCCCGATCGCGCCGAACCACTGCCGCCACTGCTCGCCGACCGACACCGGGTGCGGGGTCGCGGTGAGGGAGATCGTCCAACCCGCCTTGGACAGAACCCAGATGGCGAGCGTGATCATCACCAGCCAGATCGCCGGGCCGCAGAAGTCCTGGAACTTGCGGACCGACTCCATGCCCTGGCTGATGATCATCGCCTGGATGAGCCAGAGCGCGACGAACGACGCCCAGCCGAGCGCGTCCAGGCCGAGGAAGGAGTGATGGGTCCACGACTCCAGGCTCGGCCAGGCCGCGAGCAGCATCACGTTGACGGCGACCGACGCCAGATAGGTCTGGATGCCGTACCACATGATGGCGATGACGGCCCGGATCAGCGCGGGGATGTTGGCGCCCCAGACGCCGAAGCTGATGCGGCTGACGACCGGGAAGGGCACGCCGGTGCGCTGGCCGACGCGGCCCATCAGGTTCATCCCGGCATAGATGATCACGAAGCCGACGAGCAGCGACGTGAAGATCTGCCAGACGTTCATCCCGAGGACCAGCAGGCCCGCCGCGAAGGTGTAGTTGCCGAGGTTGTGGACGTCGGACATCCACATGGCGAAGAGGTCGAAGACCTTCCAGTTGCGCTTCTGCGCGGGCGCGAGGTCTTCGTTGGTGAGCCGGGGATCGGGGACGAACGCGGCGGTGCCGGTGGCTTCGGCACGGTCGGCGAGGGACACGGGGCCTCCATGGGCGAGAGGACGGAGGGCAGCCTTTCGGTCTCGCTCGGAATACCTGGGCACCTTTGGCACCTTTGGCACCCTTGGCACCTATGGCACATCGCCTTCGGCGCACCACCTTCGGCACATCGCCTTCGGCGCACCACCTTCGGCACATCACCGTCGGCACATCGCCTTTGGCGCAGCGCCCTCGGCCACCTTCGGCGCATCTTTGGTATACCAAACTGCCGTCATGGTCCCGCCCCGATGACGCCCGCCCATGTCCTTGCAGTTACGACTCCGTAAAACACCCCCGGAGTCGGCGAACATGGACCCATGACGAAGATCGAACCCCTGGGCGCGGTGCGGGAACGCGTCCTCGCCGCGCTGCGGCAGGAGATCATCGCCGGACGGCTGCGCCCGGGCGACCGACTGGTCGAGCGCGAGCTCGCCGACCGCTTCGGGGTCTCCCGGGTCCCGGTTCGCGAGGCGATCCGCTCCCTGGTCGGCGAGGGGTTCGTGCACTCCGAGACACCACGCCGCACGGTGGTGCGCCGGCTGACCCCGACAGACGTGGCGGAACTCTTCGAGCTGCGCGAGGCCCTCGAGGTGTACGCCTCCGGGCTCGCCGCCACCCGTGCCACGCCGGAGTCCCTGGCAGAGCTGGCCGAACTGCTGGACCAGGCGGCGACCGCGACCCTGGCCGACGACGCGGAGGCGATCACGGACATCAACACCCGCTTCCACGACCACATCCTCGCCATGGCCGGCAACAGCCTGCTGATCTCCGTCATGGAACCGGTCGACGGCCGCCTGCGCCGGCTCACCCGCCAGAACGAGGAATGGCCCCAACTCCTCACCGAGCACCGCGAGTTGTACGAGTCCATCGCGTCCGGCGACCCGGACCGCGCCCGCACACACGCACTCGCACACGTCCAGGCCAACTACCGCTCGACGATGCGCCACCTCTTCGGCGACGGCTAGCGGACCCCGTACACGGGGAAGCCCACACCAAGGACCCGTCGGTACCCGTTCACGGGCAACCGCACACTAGGACCCGTCGAGGTACGGCCTCGTCGGCAGCCCCGCCGCATCCGCCGCCCTACGCAGCACCTCGCGCAGCATCGCGGGGGTCAGCCGCCCGGTGAAGGTGTTGCGCTGACTGACGTGGAAGCATCCGAAGAGCTCGAGCGAGCCGACCGAATCGGAACCGGCCGAATCCGAACCGACCGGTGCCGAACCTGCCGGTGCCGAACCGGTCGGTGCCGAACCGGTCGGTGCCGGTGTCGAACCGGACCTCGGCGAACCGAACCTCGGCGAGTCAGCCGACTCCGAGCCGACCACGACCCGCACCCCATGCCCGAACACCGGCCTGGGCCGAGGCACCACCCACCCCGCCCCCGCCAGCGCCGGCAGCAAGGCCTGCCACCCGAATGCCCCCAGCACCACAACCGCCCGCAGCGAAGGCCGCAGCAGCTCCAACTCCCGTACGAGCCAAGGCCGGCAGGCATCCCGCTCCTGCGGCGTCGGCTTGTTGGCCGGTGGAGCACAGCGCACGGGCGAGGCGATCCGTACGCCGTACAGGGTCAGCCCGTCGTCCGCGCTCACGGCCGTACTCCGCGACGCCAGCCCCACGTCGTACAGCGCCTCGTACAACACATCACCCGACCGGTCCCCCGTGAACATCCGCCCGGTCCGGTTCGCGCCGTGCGCGGCGGGTGCAAGCCCGACGATCAGCAGCGACGCGTCGGCGGGTCCGAACCCCGGGACGGGCCGGCCCCAGTACGTCTCATCGGCGAAGGCCGCGCGCTTGGTGCGGGCCACCTCCTCACGCCATTCGACGAGGCGCGGACAGGCCCGGCACCCGATGATCCGCCCGTCGAGCTCCGCCAAGCCGCCGCTGTCCATGCTCCACCGTACGACGGTGACGACTACGTCATCGTCGCCTGAGGTGTTCCAGTTCGATCAGGGCGGCCATGCGCCAGGACTTCCCACCGACCTGCCCGGCCCGGGGGACTAAAGTCGAGGCATGGCTTCTGAGGGTGCGGACGTCGACGCCGATGTCGTCACGGATGTCGAGAAGGACGATGAAAAGAAGGGCGCGGGCAGCTCGCCCGATGCCGTAGCCGCGGCCAAGGCTGCCGGTCCTGGCGGTGGTGAAACCGTACGGGTCGACAGTTGGATCTGGTCCGTACGTCTCGTCAAGACCCGCTCCATGGGTGCCACCGCCTGCCGCGGCGGGCACGTCCGGGTGAACGGCGACCGCGTCAAGCCCGCCTACGCCGTGCGCGTCGGCGACGAGGTACGCCTGCGGCACGCGGGCCGGGAACGGGTCGTCGTGGTGAAGCGCGTGATCCGCAAACGGGTCGGCCCGTCCGTCGCCGTCGAGTGCTTCGTCGACAACAGCCCGCCGCCCCCGCCGCGCGAGGCCGTCGCCCCCGCGGGCATCCGCGACCGCGGCGCCGGCCGCCCGACCAAGCGCGACCGCCGCGAGCTGGAGCGCCTCCGCGATCTCTCCCGCCCGCAGTGCGGTCCCGACGGCTCCTGAACCCACGACTGCCGACACGACCGCCGGCACGACTGCTGGCACGACTGCTGGCACGACTGCCGACACGAAGGAGAGCACGCGAGCTCCGGGACAGCAGATGCCGTACGACGTCGAGGGCGCCCAAGTTTTCTGGGCGCCCTCGACGTCGTACGAGGGTCGGCGGTCAGCGGTCAGCGGTCAGCCCAGTCTCACGCCCGTCGTCGCACCGGGCGGAGCAGCTCCGTGGTGTGACTCCTGCGGGCCCAGGCGATCAGTGCGAGCGGCAGGATCAGGATGAGCGGTGTCGCCACGTACGGCCCATGCAGGACGGTGACGTTCACGATGAAGGCGCCGACCATCAGCGCGCTGAGCGACACCGCGGCCACGGAGGACAGCAGCGGGATCATCAGCGCGATGCCTCCGGCGAGTTCGAGGGCGCCGATGATGTACATCCCCGTGCTGCCCCATCCGAGCTTGTCGAAGCCCTCGGCCGCCGAGGGGTGTGCGATCAGCTTGGGCAGGGCGCTCGCGACGGCGTAAAAGAGGCCGAGCGTGATCTGCAGAGCGCCGAGGGAGATCCGGGCGCCCCGGCTGCGCGAGGCTCCGGCGGCGGTGGCGGAGGAGGCGCGGGGGACGGAGGTGACGGGGATGGTGGTCTCGGACATCGGGGTCTCCTGTGTGGAACGGTGGCCGTTGCTTTCACACAGGTAGACCAGGTGTGCGTACGGAACTCATCGGTGTGGGAGGGAATTTGATTCGCGCCCGCCGCCCCTGCCCGTCCCCTACCTGGAGCCCGCGGCGGAGCCGCTGATGGAGATGCAGTGCCCCCGGACCCCCGCTCGCCCGAAGGGCTCGTCCTCAAACGCCGGACGGGCTGAAGATCCCCTCCCCCAGCTGAACGGCTCAGCCCTTCACCACCCTCACCCACACCTCGTCCTCCGTCAGATACCGGTCCACCCTCAACCCCGCCTCCCCCAGCGCCTCCTCGAACTGCTGCTTCGTCAACGGTCGGGCCAGGAACGTCTGGGTCCAGATGGCGTCCTGGAACAGATACTCCACGTGTACCGAGTCGACCCCGTCGCCGACTGGCTCCGCCGACACGATCCGTATGGTGAAACCGGTGGGGTCGACCCGCTCGCGGGGCACGTTCGTATGGGAATCCGCCGCCTCGCGCTGGATCAACACGCAGCCGCCCTCCGCGACATGGCGGGCGCATGCCTTCAGCAACCCGCGCCGCACCTCGACGTCGCCACTGTGCACGAGGAACGAGGCGAGCATCACCACGTCGAATGTCTCGCCCAGGTCGAGGCTCTCGATCGGACTGCATATCGTGCGTGCCCCGCGGACCCGCTCCAGCATCTCGGCCGACTCGTCCACAGCCGTGACCGTGAACCCGCGCTCCAGGAGCGGATGGGTCATCCGCCCCACCCCACTGCCCAGTTCCAGAATGTGCGCACCCGCCGGTACCGCCGCGCTGATGATGGCCGGTTCGTCCCCGACGGTCAGCCGCGAATAGAGCTCGACCGCGCAGCCGTCCGGAGTGATCGCACCGGGTCCGGTCCCCTCGTAACCTTCACGCATCTCCATCTTCATACCCGCCCAACGAGTGCCCTCCGTCTGCCCGTTCCCATCCCCCACCACTCGTTCGAGTGAACCGTTCGAAGCACACCGGTCCGGATCACACCGGCCGCATCAGACCAGTCGCACCACACCAGTCGCACCACACCGGCCGCATCAGACCAGCCGCATCAGGCCAGCCGATGTGCCCATGGATCGCACCCGTCCGAATCACCACGCGAACCAGCCATGCCCCCCATACCAATGCCCACCCGCCCGCAGATGGTCCCCCACCGCCCGCTCGACGCTGTTGCGCCGGGGCAGTCCCGCCACCGGCAGTTCCGGATCACCGAAGACGAAGCCGACAGGCACCCCGTCGTCCGGGATCGTCTCCTCGTAGGCGACCTCGAACCGGTCCTGAAAGCGGACGATGTTGGAATCCGCCGGCAGATACCGCTTGAGCTGCGGATCGAGCAGCCACGAGTGGCAGACGGCGACGTCGTAGCGCTCGTCGGGGAAGTGCAGCGCGAAGAACTCCCGTGCCAGGGCGAGCGAACGCTCACAGGCGGCAGGAGACAGAGGGCCGCGGAAGTCGGTGATGTGCAGGTTCAGGCAGGGGTCGCCCGGCCCGGATCCCCGACCCGCCGCCGCGACGGCTCGTCCCATCCGCTGCCCCAGCCGCGCCCGCTGGAACTGCAGACGGCCCAGCTGGAACAGCTCACCGTGGAAGTGCAGGGAGATCCACCACGGGAACAACAGCCCAGGGGTACCGAGCCGCCTGTGGTGCACGGCCACATGCCGTCCGAGGTCGGCGAGCGTACGCCGGGACACGTCGTCCGGGATACCGCGTGAGCGGTGATAGGCACGCACGAACGGGAGCGCCGCGACAAACACGTACACGTGAAAGCAGCGCCCGAGCGCCCCTGTCGACGCCGGGAACGGCGGCGGCTCCCACCCCTTGCCGATCTCCCCCATATCCCGTACGAAGCGGCGGACGCACCGTGCGAGCAGCGTCATCGCCGCCGCGTCCGCCACCAATCGGGCGCGCAGCGCTACGAGTTCGTTGATGTGCTCATGGGCCACGGTCAGATCGAGCAGGACGTCCGCCAGCTCATCGGCTTCCGGTAGCAGCGCCGCCCCCCGCGGCGCGCTCTCGCTCTCCAGGTCCCTCAGCCAGTCGGCGAGCCTCGCATCCGCCCTCAGCGCCTCCAGCAACACCGTCGCCCCCCTTCGTCCGACCGCTGTCCCATGGTGAACGTGCACCACGAAGAGTACGTTTTCTCGGTAGGAGTAGTGATCGGGATGCGTACAGGAAGTGAACCGACGACCGCGCGCAGTGCTCTGCGGATGCGTTTCTGGCTGAGCGCCTGGGGCCTGATCTGGGCGACCGCCGGGACGGCCGGGTTCGCTCTGGCCGGGCGGCCCGGATGGGCGGCCGCCTGCGGTGTGCTGTGGCTGATCGTCACCGCGGACATGGCCGTGATCCTGCGGCACATCCGCCAGGGTCCGCACTACCAGCCGGGCCGCGACGTCCCGCCGTACCGCCCGCCGGATCACCGTCACCCGTGATCGGGCAGGAGTCACGAGGGGCCGACGAAGGACTCACGAGCGCAGTACGACAGTACGAGGTACTCGTCAGAGCCGTCACACGAGGGGCCTACGAGTCGAAGCGCGCCGCTTCCAGATACTGCGGGTTCGGATCAAGCGCCGCCGCCAGCCTGAAGTGCCGTTTCGCCTGCTCGGGGCGGAGCAACCGCTCATAGGTGCGGGCGAGCGCGAAGTGCGCGAACGCGTTGTCCGGCTCGCGCTCCAGGACGATCGTGAACTCCAGCTCGGCGGGGCGCAGTTGCGCGGCGGCGAAGAAGGAACGCGCGCGCAGCAGCCGCGCCGCCGTGTTCTCCGGATGCGCGGCGATCACGGAGTCGAGCAACTTCACCGCGCCCCGCGGGTCGCGGGCGGCGAGCAGTTGCTCGGCGGCACGGAAGTCGATGACATGCGTCTCCGGAGTACGTCCGGTCGAACCGCTGGTCTCGGGCACGGCAGAGTCCTTCCCTCACTGGAGACGTTCAACGCCCCCATCGGCGGCCCCTATTCCATGGTCGTCGCCACAGGGGTCCCCTCACAATCGGCGCAGGGCGCCTGGCATCGACGTCACGCGACGCCAATCGTCCGTGGTCAGAGGCCGTGATCCGCCCTCACAGAACCCCCGCGACCGTCAGCCACCGGCCGTCACCGCAACCCGTCACCCGTCACCCGTCACCCGTCACCCGTCACCCGGTCGATCATCGACCGACAGCCATCGATCATCGGCCCTCGACCATCGACCATCGAGCATCGACCATCGACCACTAACCGTCAGTCATCAACCGTCACAGACCAAGCACCCCAAGCACCCCAAGCACCGTTCCCACCACGATCACCGCCCCGCCCGCCACCACGAAGGCCCAGTCCAATCCGGCGCGCTCGCTCCCGAGCACTACTGTCTCCCGCGGGTCGGCCACGTCGTACGCGAGACGGATGTGGCCGCCCTCGGGCAACGGCCGACGCCGACTGCGCGGCACCGGCGACACGACCTCCACGACCCGTCCGTCCGCCGTCTCGAACTGCAGCAACGGCCGCTCCAGGCCCGGCTGCGGAGGTTTCACCAACGCCTCGGTCACCTGCCCCGCCGCGCTGATGCGGCGCGTCTGCCGCAGGCCGTACGCTCCCGCGCGCAGCGCCACCAGGCCGCCAAAAGCCGTCAGAGCAGCGAGTACGACCATTCCCGCCCCCCGCCCCCGTCCTCAGGCCGCCGTGGACGCCCGCTCCACGAGATCCGCCCATACGTCCCGTACGCGCTGCTCCAGTTCCTGGAGGGGTACGTCGTTGTCGATGACGACGTCCGCGATCTCCAGGCGCTTGTCGCGGGTGGCCTGGGCGGCCATGCGCGCGCGGGCGTCCGCCTGGGTCATGCCGCGCAGCCGTATGAGGCGGTCGAGCTGGGTCTGGGGACTGGCGTCGACGACGATCACGAGGTCGTACAGGGCCGCGAGGCCGTTCTCGGCGAGCAGGGGCACATCGTGCACGACGACGGCGTCCTGGGACGCGGCGTTCTCCAGGTCGCGGGAGCGGGCGCCCACCAGGGGGTGCACGATCGAGTTGAGGACGGCGAGCTTCTCCGGGTCGGCGAAGACGATCGAGCCCAGTTTGGGGCGGTCCAGGCTGCCGTCGGGGGCGAGGACGTCCTCACCGAAGGCGTCGACGACCGCCGCGAGCCCGGGAGTTCCGGGCGCGACGACCTCACGCGCGATCCTGTCCGCGTCGATCAGCACCGCACCCTGCTCGACGAGCAGCCGCGACACCTCGCTCTTGCCGGCGCCGATTCCACCGGTCAGGCCCACCTTCAACATGACGAGAAGCTTAGGGCCCGCCTCTGACAGTCGCCCGCGAGCCCCCGGGCGGGGCTCAGCCCTCGCCCTCCCGCTCCGCCAGGAACCGCTCGAACTCCTGCCCGATCTCGTCCGCGGAGGGGATGTCCACCGGCTCGGCGAGCATGTTGCCGCGCGTCTCGGCGCCCGCGGCGGCGTCGTACTGGTGCTCAAGGCCCTGGACGAGAGCGACCAGATCCTCGTCGCCCTCCTGGATCTGCCGGTCGATCTCGGTCTGCGTGCGGTGTGCCTCGGTGCGCAGGGCGTGCGCGACCGAGGGGAGCACCAGGCCCGTCGCGGCGGTGATCGACTCCAGGACGGTCAGCGCGGCGTCGGGGTACGGAGAGCGGGCGATGTAGTGCGGCACGTGTGCGCCGACCCCGAGGATGTCGTGTCCGGCCTCCATGAGCCGGTACTCGACGAGGGCCTCGGCGCTTCCGGGTACCTGCGCCTCGTCGAAGGGGCTGCGGTGGCCGGGCACCAGGTCGGTGCGGTTGCCGTGCGGGGTGAGGCCCACGGGACGTGTGTGCGGGACGCCCATCGGGATGCCGTGGAAGTTCACCGAAAGGCGGACCCCGAGTCGCTCCACGATCTGCTGGACGGCGGCGGCGAAGCGCTCCCACTCGACGTCCGGCTCGGGGCCGGAGAGCAGCAGGAAGGGCGCGCCGGTGGCGTCCTGTACGAGCCGTACATCAAGGGTCGGCACTTCGTAGTCGGTCCAGCGGTCGCGCTTGAACGTCAGCAGCGGGCGGCGGGCCCGGTAGTCGACGAGCCGGTCGTGGTCGAACCGGGCCACGACCTGATGGGGCAGCGTATCGAGCAGCCGTTCGACGATCTGGTCGCCGGTTTCGCCCGCGTCGATGTATCCGTCGAAGTGGTAGAGCATGACCAGTCCTGCCGACTCCTGGGCGAGCGCCATGTCGACAACAGCCAAGCCCTTCGGCTCCCATGCGTACAAACCCTGCGGATCAAGCACTGTGACCGCTCCTCCTTGTGTTCGTACGGCACAACGTGGTGTGGAGCGCGGGCATTCCCCACCGGCGCTCCACACGGGAAACCTCTTACCGACTTCTCAGCCTCCACGAGAGGCCCCGAAAACGGCTGCAGGAGAGGTCACCCGGACAGCACGCGCGCGTGGAGCGCGGTGACCGCCTTGCGGGCGGAGGTGAAGGCGCCATGCTGCCAGGCATCGGTGTAGCTGAGCCAGTCGCCCGCGAAGTAGACGCGTCCGATGGGCTCGTTCAGGGGCTTGTAGCGGGCATCGTCGGGGCCGCCGGGGGTGCTGTGCCAGGCAGCCTCCAGGTGGGGCGTCTGGCGCCAGTGGTGCGAGAAGGAGGACGCGAGTTCGGTGCGGTACTTCTCGCCGTAGATCTTCACGCCCACGGCCACCGCGCGCTCCTCGCGCGCCTTGGGGGTGAGCTTCGCGTACGAGTCCGCGTCGTCGGCGTAGTTGTAGTAGCCGATCATCACGCCGCGCTCACCGTGGAAACCGTACGACGGATGCCAGATGTGGGAGACGTCCTGGTCGGTCTCCGTGATGCCGCCGTAAATCTTGTGATCAAGCTCCCACCAGCGGGAACGGTACTCAAGTCCGATCTTGCCCGCCGACGAGGGAGTGATCGCCTCCAGAGCCGTCTGCACACCCGAGCCGAGGTTGTGCGGGACCTTGGCGAGGATGTTGGGCGGCAGGGCGCCGATGCAGTAGTCGGCGTCAAGGGACTTGGTGCGGCCACCCTGGGTGTAGGTGACCGTGACGCCACTCCCCTTGTCGGTGATTTTCGAGACGGCCGCCCCTGTGTGGATGCGCTGGGCCCCGATCGCCTTGGTGAGCGCGCGCGGTATCTGGTCCATGCCGCCCACCGGCTGGAACATCAGCATCGCCTGGTCGAAGCCGAACTCGAAGGAGAAGTAGCGGCCCACCCCGGTGGCGAAGATCTCGGAGGCGGAGGGCACGTCGCCGAGGAGCACGCCGGGGGTCCCGGCGGCGGCCGGGACCGTGGTGTAACCGCGGTGCTCACCGCCCTCGTAGGTGAGCTTGTCGCCCAACTCCCCGAAGTCCTTGAGGAACTCGACGAGCCTCTCCTGGTCGGTGGCGGTCAGCTCCTTGTCGAGGGCGCCCTTGTCGGTGGCCTTGGCGAGCAGTTCGGAGACATAGCCGTAGACATCGGCCTTCGCGGTCCGGTACCGCATCGGCTTGGTCATGCCTGTCGACTCGTTGTAGATGTACGCGTCCGCGTTCGTGTTGGTGAACACCTCGATGGGGACGCCGAGTTCGCGGCAGTAGTCGAGGGTGACCATCCACTGCGGGAGCCGGGCGGGGCCCGCGTTCATGTAGTGGCCCTCGCTGAAGCGGGCCTTCTGGGTGTTGCCGTAGAGGTCGGTGGTCGAGTCGCCCCCGCGGACCGTGAAGTTACGGCCGCCGGTGCGGTCCCTGGCCTCCAGGACCGTACAGTCGTAGCCGGCTTTCCCCAGTTCGTAGGCGGCCGCGAGTCCGGCGATACCGCCGCCGACGATGACGACCTTGGCGGCGCCGCGCCCGGTGAGGGTGAAGTCGCTCGACTTCAGGGCGCGGAAGGGCTGTTCACGCTGTGCGGCCTGCGCGGTGGGCGCGAGGCCGAGGGCTCCCATGGTGGCGAACATGGCGCCCGCGCCGCCGGTGAGACCCACATTGCGCAGGAACGAACGACGGCTCGCACCCGGCCCGCTCTGAAGCTCTGTCATGATATTCGACTCCTCTGTCGATCTTGATCGATCGACAGAGCCTCCCAATACCCCGTTACGGCGCGTCGGTTACTCGTGTATCCCCGACGTTTCTGCAATCTCAGCGGTACGGCGGAAATCCGCGCAGGACACCGGAAACGCGCTGTGGGCCCGCACCCAGAAGGGTGCGGGCCCGCAGCAAACAACTACCGGCTAAAAGCCGACCTGTGCGATCAGCTCTGGCCTCCGGCCAGCTTCTCGCGGAGGGCAGCCAGAGCCTCGTCCGACGCCAGGGCGCCGGAGGTGTCGTCCGACTCCGAGGAGTACGAACCACCCGAGACACCAGCCGCGGCAGGACCGGCGACGGGGGCGGCAGCGCCCTCGGCCTCGGCCTGCGCGTCCGCCTCGCGGGACTTGATGACCTGCGCCTGGTGCTGCTCGAAGCGCGTCTGCGCCTCGGCGTACTGGGTCTCCCACACCTCGCGCTGAGCCTCGAAGCCCTCGAGCCAGTCGTTGGTCTCGGGGTCGAAGCCCTCGGGGTAGATGTAGTTGCCCTGGTCGTCGTACGACGCGGCCATGCCGTACAGCGTCGGGTCGAAGTCGACCGAGGCCGGGTCGGCACCGAAGGCCTCGTTGGCCTGCTTCAGCGAGAGGCTGATGCGACGGCGCTCGAGGTCGATGTCGATGACCTTGACGAAGATCTCGTCGTTGACCTGGACAACCTGCTCCGGGATCTCCACGTGGCGCTCGGCCAGCTCGGAGATGTGGACCAGACCCTCGATGCCCTCGTCCACGCGGACGAACGCACCGAACGGAACGAGCTTCGTGACCTTACCCGGGACGACCTGACCGATCTGGTGCGTCCGGGCGAACTGCTGCCACGGGTCTTCCTGCGTCGCCTTGAGCGACAGGGAGACACGCTCGCGGTCCATGTCGACGTCGAGAACCTCGACGGTGACTTCCTGGCCGACCTCGACAACCTCGGAGGGGTGGTCGATGTGCTTCCAGGAAAGCTCGGAGACGTGAACCAGACCGTCGACGCCACCCAGGTCCACGAACGCACCGAAGTTGACGATCGAGGAAACGACGCCGGAGCGGACCTGACCCTTCTGCAGGGTCGTGAGGAACGTCTGGCGAACCTCGGACTGGGTCTGCTCGAGCCAGGCACGGCGGGACAGGACCACGTTGTTGCGGTTCTTGTCCAGCTCGATGATCTTGGCCTCGAGCTCCTTGCCCACGTACGGCTGGAGGTCGCGGACTCGGCGCATCTCGACAAGAGAAGCCGGCAGGAAGCCACGGAGGCCGATGTCGAGGATGAGACCACCCTTGACCACCTCGATGACGGTGCCGGTGACGATGCCGTCCTCTTCCTTGATCTTCTCGATGGTGCCCCAGGCGCGCTCGTACTGGGCACGCTTCTTCGAGAGGATCAGGCGGCCTTCTTTGTCCTCCTTCTGGAGAACAAGGGCTTCGATCTCGTCGCCGACCTTGACGACCTCGTTCGGGTCGACGTCGTGCTTGATCGAGAGCTCGCGGCTCGGGATGACACCTTCGGTCTTGTAACCGATATCGAGGAGAACCTCGTCCCGGTCAACCTTGACGATGACGCCATCGACGATGTCGCCATCGTTGAAGTACTTGATCGTCTCGTCGATCGCGGCGAGGAATGCTTCCTCGTCACCGATGTCGTTGACCGCAACCTGCGGAGTGGTGGCGGTGGTCTCGGTGCTGCTCGTCATGTGGGTAAGGGCTCCGGTACGGACAGTGAGTCGTAGGTACTGCTTACGCCGGGAGCCCGTTTCGCTCTGCAGAAGGCCGGACAGCCAAGGAAGCGCCGGATCCGGAGGGTGTTTGTGGACAAACACCGCCGGTGGCGCCTCGACAACCGAGGGGTCATACATACAGATGCGAGCGCGACCTGCTACGTCTGAGGTGCGCAGGCCCGCAGCGCAACTTGTAGCATACGGGGGCAGCCGGACAGGGTCAATGCGCGAAGGCGCACACCCGGGGCGGAACGCCGCATACCCGGCACAAGACCTGTCACACGAGGCCACGCGGGCCGTAGTTGGCCCCTGCCGTGACCCGTCCCCGGGACAAGTTGAGGCGGATGGGTCCGCAGACTAATACGAGGGAGCCGATCATCCAAGAGCCCGAACCGTTCGAGCCCGAGGCCACCCGACGCGACGCGGGCGGCACGGAGAGTTCCCGCGCCAATCGCGGCTGGTGGGACCGGAACGCGGACGACTACCAGACCGAGCACGGCACCTTCCTCGGAGACGACCGCTTCGTGTGGTGCCCCGAGGGGCTCGACGAGGTGGAGGCCGAACTCCTCGGCCCGCCCGAGGACCTCAAGGGCAAGGACATCCTGGAGATCGGCGCCGGCGCGGCCCAGTGCTCGCGCTGGCTGGCCGGGCAGGGAGCACGCCCGGTGGCCCTGGACCTCTCCCACCGCCAGCTCCAGCACGCGCTGCGCATCGGCGGCACCGTCCCCCTGGTGGAGGCCGACGCGGGCGCCCTGCCGTTCGCCGACGGCTCCTTCGACCTGGCCTGCTCGGCGTACGGCGCGCTGCCGTTCGTCGCCGAACCGGTCCGCGTCCTGCGCGAGGTGCACCGGGTGCTGCGCCCCGGCGGCCGTTTCGTCTTCTCGGTGACGCACCCGGTCCGCTGGGCCTTCCCCGACGAGCCGGGCCCCGACGGCCTGACGGTCGCCTCCTCCTACTTCGACCGCACTCCGTACGTGGAGCAGGACGAGGAGGGCAACGCGGTGTACGTCGAACACCACAGGACGGTCGGCGACCGCGTCCGCGACGTCGTGGCCGGCGGCTTCCACCTCCTCGATGTCGTCGAGCCGCAATGGCCCGCCTGGAACACCCAGGAGTGGGGCGGCTGGTCGCCACTGCGCGGGAACCTGATCCCGGGCACGGCGATCTTCGTCTGCGTACGAGACTGAGCGGGTGATCCGCTACGACGCTCTGGACCCGCTGCCCGTACGCGGCGCGCTGCCCGCCCTGAACGACTCCCTGGAGGCGCACGGCGCGGCGGTCCTCGTCGCGCCGCCCGGCACCGGCAAGACGACACTCGTGCCGCTGGCCCTCGCCGGGCTGCTGGACGAGGGCCCGCCCCGCCGTGTCGTCGTCGCCGAGCCGCGCCGTATCGCCGCCCGGGCGGCCGCGCGGCGGATGGCGTGGCTGCTCGGGGAGAAGGTCGGCGAGAGCGTCGGCTTCACCGTCCGCGGTGAGCGTGTGGTGGGTCCACGCGTGCGCGTGGAGGTCGTCACGACCGGTGTGCTGCTGCAACGCCTCCAGCGGGATCAGGAGTTGGCGGGCGTCGACGTGGTCGTGCTCGACGAGTGCCACGAACGGCATCTGGACGCCGACACCGTGGCCGCCTTCCTGTTGGACGTACGGGCCGCGCTCCGCCCCGAGCTGCGGCTGGTGGCCGCGTCCGCAACCACCGACGCCGGGGGCTGGGCCCGGCTGCTGGGCGGGGCGCCGGTGGTCGAGGCCCAGGGGGTCTCGTATCCGGTCGAGCTGGTGTGGGCGCCGCCCGTGCGCCCTGTACGGCCACCCCATGGGATGCGCGTGGACCCTGTGCTGCTCACCCATGTGGCGTCGGTGGTGCGCCGGGCGTTGGCCGAGCACGACGGGGACGTGCTGTGTTTCCTGCCCGGGGTCGGCGAGATCGCGCGCGTCGCCGGGCAGTTGGGGGATCTCGGCGCTGTCGAGGTACTTCAGGTGCACGGTCGGGCGCCGGCCGCCGTGCAGGACGCGGTGCTGTCGGGCGGGCCGGGGCGCCGGGTGGTCCTGGCCACCGCCGTCGCCGAGTCGTCGCTGACGGTTCCCGGGGTGCGGGTGGTCGTCGACTCCGGGCTCGCGCGGGAGCCACGGGTGGACCACGCGCGCGGGCTGAGCGCGCTGGCGACCGTACGGGCCTCGCAGGCGGCCGGACGGCAGCGGGCGGGGCGGGCCGGGCGTGAGGCACCGGGGCGGGTGTACCGCTGCTGGTCCGAGGCGGAGGACGCGCGTCTCAGCCGCTTTCCCGCGCCGGAGATCAAGGTGGCCGACCTGACGGCGTTCGCCCTCCAGGCGGCCTGCTGGGGCGATCCGGACGCTACGGGGCTCGCACTCCTGGACCCGCCACCGGGCGGCGCGATGGCCGCGGCGCGCACGGTGCTGACGGCCGTGGGCGCCGTCGACGCCGCGGGGCGGGCGACCGAGCGGGGTGTGCGGATGTCCCGCCTCGGGTTGCACCCGCGACTGGCCCGGGCCCTGCTGGACGCGGCACCCGAGGTCGGCACGGACCGAGCCGCCGAAGTGGTCGCCCTGCTGAGCGAAGAGCCACCGCGGGAGTACGGCGACGACCTGGCGGCGGCCTGGCGGGCGGCCCGGCGCGGGGGCGACGCCTACGCGGCCCGCTGGCGCACGGAGTCCCGCCGGCTGCGCACGTCGTCTCCCGCACCCGCCCCTGGCTCCCACTCCGGTGTGGGCGACGACAGGGTGGCCGGACTCGTCGCCGCCCTGGCGTTCCCCGAACGCGTCGCGCGGGCTCAGGGCGGCTCGTACCTCATGGTCTCCGGGACGCGGGCCGAGGTCGGGAACGGTTCGGGGCTGCGCGGAGCGTCCTGGCTAGCCGTGGCTGTCGCGGACCGCCCCGTCGGCGCAGGGCACGCGCGCGTGCGTCTCGCGGCGGTCATCGACGAGGAGACGGCGATACGGGCGGCGGTGAGCCTGCGCTCCGCGGGCGACGAGGTCCACTGGGCCGACGGTGACGTGGTCGCACGGCGGGTCGAGCGGCTCGGGGCCGTGGAGTTGGCGGTGCGACCGCTCAAGAAGCCCGACGCCGGTCTCGTACGCAATGCGCTGCTGGAGGGGCTGCGGGCGGATGGGCTCGGGCTGTTGCGCTGGTCGCCGGACGCCGGGGTGCTGCGGCGGCGGCTCGCGTTTCTGCGTCTGCACCTGGGCGACCCGTGGCCCGATGTGTCCGACGACGCGCTCCACGCGCGCGTGGACGAGTGGCTGGAGCCGGAGCTGAGCCGCGCCCGGCGGCGCGCCGATCTGGCGCGCATCGATGCCGGGCAGGCACTCAACCGCCTGCTGCCCTGGGCGACCGGCGAGGCGGCCCGCCTCGACGAACTCGCCCCCGAGCGGTTCGAGGTACCCAGCGGGTCCAGGATCCGGATCGACTACGCCGACCCCGAACAGCCGGTGCTCGCCGTCAAGTTGCAGGAGATGTTCGGCCTCCACAGGTCCCCGGCCGTCGCCGGGGTGCCCGTGCTCGTGCATCTGCTCTCGCCCGCGGGGCGGCCCGCCGCCGTCACCGCCGACCTGGCCTCCTTCTGGAGAGAGGGCTACAAGGCCGTACGGGCCGAACTGCGCGGACGCTACCCCAAACATCCGTGGCCCGAGGACCCGGCGACCGCCGAGCCGACGCGGTACACGAACGCGCGGCTCAGGCGCTGACCGGTTCCGGTTCCGCGGCGTCCGTGGGCGCGGGGTCGCCCGGGCGGCGGCTGCGTGCCTCCAGGTAGAGGGAGAGCGACAGGAGCCCCGCCCCCAGGATCAGGAAGCCCCAGGGGAGGTACGCGGTCATCAGCAGGACAAGGGTGCGGTTCGACTTGACCAGGTCGACCGTGTACTTGATGTAGTCCTCGCGCATTTTCACGTGCCCGGAGAAGGCCGTCACCTTGTCGCGGTCCCCCAGGAGGGTGCCGCCGCGCAGCTCCTCCTGGTGGATCTCCTCGCCGTAGACGGGCGCTCCGGTGACCGGCTCCACCCAGAACTTGCGCACCGTGGTGTACCAGCGGGTGGTGCCCGTCTCGGCGAGCGACTCCGGTGTGACGCCCTCGATGGGCAGGACGTTCGGGAACGCGACCTTGGTCCAGGGGATGGTCTGCTCGAAGTAGTAAACGTTTACGCCCCGGAAGTCGCGGGTGCCCTCGTAGTGGATGGGGGCGGAGGTGCGGGTCTGCGCGTCGAAGTACTCGTAGTCCCTTTTCTCTGTCATGAAGGGCCACTTGAACTCGATGCCCTCCCGGGTGACGGGCTCGCCGTCGACCGACTCGCCGGTGGCGTGGACGGGCTCCTGGGTGTGCGCGTCGAAGATGTAGCGCTCGGGGAGCTTGGAGACCATCTCCCCGTCCGGGCCCTGCACATAGGAGAGGGAATCCCAGACGACGACGTCCCGGCCGGCGGTCTTCTCGATCTTCTCGGAGGCTTCGACGTTGCCCTTGAGGGTCTGCACGATGGTGACCCTGGGGACCCTCTTGGCCGTCATCGTGCCGTAGTCGAGGAGGGTGGCGTCCTTCGCCTCAAGGACCATGTCCTGGTACTGGTCGGCGGGGACCTTGGCCAGGCGCGGGAAGGCGTACCAGCGCAGCAGGGGGGACAGCGCCGCGAAGAACACGGCGAAGGCGAGCAAGATCAGGCTGACCTTGCGGCGCATTTCGGCGTCCTCCCTGTGCGTCATGGGTGGGTGGGCACGGTGGTGAGCAGCGGCTTCGGAGAGGTCTTGCCGGCCGGTGAGCCCATGGCCGTGATGGTGAACACCAGGGCGAGCGCGACGGCGAGACCGGTCGCGGCGGCGATGAGGGCACGCATGCGGGGCCTCCCCGAGGGCCGGGAACTGGAGCTGATACATCGTCAGGTCCGGCACCGTAGCAACGGCGGGGCGAGATGAGAACACGTTGCACACACAGACGGGGGCGCCCCTCCGCCGGAAGCGGAGGGGCGCCCTGACCGTGCGTGTACGGACTACGCCGTGGCCGTCGGTTCCGGCTCGGGCTCCGGTGTGGCCGCCGCGGCCACGGTCAGCTCGACCGTCAGCGTCGCGCCGCCCGTGGTGGTGATGCGGAGCAGGAAGGTGCCGGTGGTGTCGTCCGCGTACAGCTTCGGGAGTTGCAGCACTCCGTCGGCGTCCGTGGTGAGGTCCGTGAGGGTGCGTACGGTGTTGCCGTCCGCGTCCTTGAAGTACGGGCCCTTGTCGTTCTCGGTCGCGTCGTCCGTCGACTTGATGAGCGTGGCGGTGGCGGCGACCTTGTCCGCGACGGCGCCGTCGTAGGTGGCCTTCACCTCGACCTGGTCCGCGAACTCGCCGCCCGGCACGCAGGTCAGCGCGGTGTCGGTGGTGCGGACGAGGGTGTCGGCCTGGCGTGCGGTGACGCTTGCCGTGTAGTCGAGGCCGGTCAGCGTGCGGCCCACGACGGTGGTCCGGACGATGAAGTCGCCGGTCTGCTCGCCCGCGACGAGCGCGGGCGCGGTGGCCGTGCCCGCACTGTCGGTGACGACCGTGGCGACGGTCTCGCCGCCGGTGAAGGTGGCGTCCGTGGTGTCGCCGACGATCGTGAACCGCACCCGGACCTTGGCGACCGCCTTGCCGGCCGAGGTCTCGGTGCGCACCGCGACCTGCTCACCGAACGTGTCGCCCGCCGTCGCGGTGAGCGCGTCGGTGCCCGCGTCCTCCAGGTGATCCACCGTTTCGGTGGGGGTGGGCGGAACGGGTGGGGTGGGCGGCGGCGTGCTCGGCGGGGTACTGGGGGGCGGGGTCGGGCTCTGGGTACCGCCGCCAGGCGTGGGAGGGGTCGGCGCCGGGGTGCTCGGCGGGGTCGGGCTGGGCGAGGTGGTGGCCCCGTCGGAGTCGTCGCTGCGGTTCTCGGGCAGCGTGCCCGTGCCGTCCGGTACCTCGTGGGTGCCCTTGCGGTAGTAGTCCAGCCACGACAGGACCGTGTTGAGGTACTCGGTCGAGTTGTTGTAGCTGAGGATCGCACTGTCGAGATCTGTCTGGTCGGAGAGGTCCCAGCTGAACCGGCACAGGTAGTTGCCCGCCGCGAGCGCGGCGTCGTAGACGTTGTTGGGGTCCTTCTTGCCGTCGCCGTTGCCGTCCTCGCCGGCCCACTCCCAGGTGGACGGGATGAACTGCATCGGGCCGACCGCGCGGTCGTGGCTGCTGTCGCCGTCGTACGCGCCGTTGTCGGTGTCGCTGATGTTCGCGAAGCCGTTGCCGTCGAGGACCGGGCCGAGGATCGGTGTGATCGTGGTCCCGTCGGAGGTGACGTTGCCGCCGCGAGCCTGGCCCGACTCGACCTTGCCGATGGCGGCGAGGAGTTCCCAGGGCAGGTTGCAGCCCGGCTTGGACGCGCTCAGCGAGGCCGCGGCCTTTTGGTAGGCGTCGAGGACGGTCGCGGGTATGCCGGCCTCGGCCTCACCGGTGGCGGCAGGGGTGCCGATGGTCGGCGTCGGGCTGGGGGTGTTCAGCGGCGGAAGGTCCGTGTAGTACGGCGAGTTACCGGTCGCGCTGCCGTCGGGCATGGACTCGGCGTCGGCGCCGGTGGTCTGTCTGCCCTGGTCGTCGGTGGCCACTCCCGGGGCCTGGGAGGCGGACAGAGCCGCGACAGCGACCGCGGCCACAGCCGTCGTCATCGCTCCCTTGCGCAGCCTCGTGCCGAAATGCGCCACCATTGAGTGAGTCCCTCCCATGGACGACCACTTACGCGCCTTTTGTCGCGCAGTTTGTTTCCGTGCGCGCACTTCTGGTGCGTTTTCTTCTGTCTTCTCTACTGTGTTCTCTGTTGTTTTCTGTCCTGCGTGTTCGACCGTGTTCCCCGCCACGGCAACCCAGGCGACCCTACGACAACTCCTGTCGCCCGGGCACCCGTTCGTGCCCGATTTTCACCAGTTGGCCACGTCCGATGGTGCGGTCGGCAGCTCACCGTGTGCTCTGCCGGGCAGTTCTCACGCGTCCCTCATAATGGGCGTCCGCCGGGACCCGGGGTCGCCGCGACCGGCGTACCCGGCCAACGTAAGCCACAGGGAGACGACTTGCCCTTCACTCTCAGCCACGCGGCGGCCGTACTGCCCGCCGTGCGCGCCGACGGAAGCGGTCGCGGCCGACTGGTGCCGATGGTTCTGGTGGCCGGTTCGTTCGCACCCGACATGACCTATTACGCGGCAGGCGTGCTGCCCGGAGCGATGGAGTTCGGCACCTTCACCCACTCCTTCACCGGTGTCCTCAGCGTCGACGTACTCGTCGCCTGGGCGCTCGCGGGCACCTGGCTGGTGCTGCGCGAACCGCTGGTGGGGCTGCTGCCGCGGGCCCGGCAGGGGCGGGTCGCCGGTCTGCTGCGCTGCGGGGCTCCACGGAGACGGCTGAGTCCGCCGGTGGTGTGGTGGTGGTACGCCTCGGCGGTGCTCGGCGCGCTGACCCATGTCGTGTGGGACGCGTTCACGCATCACGACCGGTGGGGCGTGGAGCTGTTGCCCGTTCTGGGGCGGGAGATGGCGGGTTCGCCGCTGTACTGGTACGCGCAGTACGGCAGTTCGGTGGTGGCGGCCGTCGCCATCGCGCTCTTCGTGGCGCTCGCGGTACGGCGGACGCCCTCGGGCGAGCCCGTGGGGGTGCCGGTGCTGTCCCGTTCCGACCGGTGGGCGGCCGGTGCGGTGATCGGGGGGTGCGCGCTGGTGGGCGCGGTGCAGCGGGCCTCGCTCTGGATGGCTTCCCGGGGCGCCGACGCGAAGATCTGGGAGTGGATCCCGACACTGTGCTTCGGCGCGGGCGCCGGCTTGGTGCTCGGCCTCGCGCTGTACGCGGTCGGGGTCAGGATGTGGCGTCCTGCTCCGGCTCGTCCCAGCCCGCCGGCGGTCCGTACGGAGCCGAGCCGTCCGGCTCCTCGCTGATCGCACTCTCCGGGGTAGGTGCCTGCACGAGTCCGCGTTTGTGGCGCAGGCCGCGGTGGACGGCCTGGGCGATGCGCTCGATGGTGCGCACTCCGTACGCCATCGTCGGGTTGTCGTGCGACAGGACGACGATGCGATACGTGCGGTGGGGGCCGGTGAACGCGCCGACGCTGTGGACACGCCAGCCGTGCGTGGCGCGCGGCAGCCAGCCGTTCTTGACGTGGGCCTTCAGACCGCTCGGCATGCCCGCGGGCACCCCCCAGCGCTGGTCGCGGCGGACCTGGCTGAGCAGTTGCAGACCGTAGGCGCGGGTCTTCAGGAACGAGCGGGTGTTCGTGAGCACCGCCAGCAGCCGCATCTGGTCGGCTGCCGTGGTGCGGGTCAGGCCCCAGTAGCCGTTGGGGCCGAGGGCGGTGCCTGTCGTCCCGGCGCGGGTCAGAAGGCGGCTCAGGCGGGCGTGGCCGAGGTCGGCCCACAGTCGTACGGCGGCGGTGTTGTCGGACCTGGTGATCATCGGGCGCAGGTTGGCCAGTTCCCAGTCGGTGAGTCTGCGCCCGAGCTCCTCCGCCCGGCGCAGCACGCCCTCCATGATCACAACCTTGGCGACGCTCGCCGAGTCGTACTGCCGCGTGCTCGCGATTGCACAGGTCAGCCCGGTGTCGTCGTCGCGCACCGCCACGGACACGGTGCCCTGGCGGGACGACAGCGCCGCCCGGATGTCGCGGGACATCCGGGCGGCGAGGTCGGGGTCACGGGGGGAGCGGCAGGCCGCGGGAACCTGGGCGGTGCTCGCGTGCGCGGCGACCGCGGGTACCGGCGCGAGGAGCGCAGAGACGACGGCCGTGGCTATGGCCGTACGACGGTTGAGCATGCGTATACCCATGCCCGCATCCTTACGGGCGCCTCGGGCGCGAGGCCCCTTTGCGGGGGCCACGCGAGTGACGCGGGGGCCAGGGCGGCGGGCGTCCCTCAGATATCCCGCACCGGTCCCCGTCCGCTGGACGGGCCGAACGGGGCCGACGAAGCCTTGTGCGGTCCGGCAGCGCCCCAAAGGAGCGCGGGGAACTGGGCCACCAGCCCCCGCCGGCCCGCAGCGAACGAACCGCACCCCAGGTCCGGTGCAGCTCGCCCACGTCCCAAAGGAGCACGGGCAACTGCACGACCAACCCCCACCGACCCGCAGCGAACGAACCGCCTATCCAGCGGAGCGCCTAGTGCGCCGCCGACTCCCAGTCGTCCCCCGAGCCGATGGAGACGTCGAGCGGAGCCTGGAGCTGGACGGCGGACGCCATCTCGCGTCGGACCAGTTCCTCGGTCCTGGCGCGCTCACCGGGGGCGATCTCCAGGACGATTTCGTCGTGGACCTGAAGGAGCATGCGGGACTTGAGGCCGGCTTCCCGCAGGGCACGGTCCACGTTCAGCATGGCGATCTTGACGATGTCGGCTGCCGTGCCCTGGATGGGCGCGTTGAGTGCCATCCGCTCGGCCGTCTCGCGCCGCTGGCGGTTGTCGCTGTTGAGGTCGGGAAGATGCCTGCGCCGGCCGAAAAGCGTCTCCGTGTAGCCCGTGGCACGCGCCTCGTCGACAGCGCGGCGCAGATAGTCGCGTACGCCGCCGAAACGCTCGAAGTACGTGTCCATCAGCCCACGCGCCTCACCCGCATCGATGTTCAGCTGCTGGGAGAGACCGAAGGCCGACAGCCCGTACGCCAAGCCGTACGACATCGCCTTGATCTTGCGCCGCATCTCCGCGTCGACCCCGGACCGCTCCACGGAGAACACCTGCGAGGCGACCGTGGTGTGCAGGTCCTCGCCGGAGGTGAAGGCCTCCAACAGGCCCTCGTCCTCGGACAGATGGGCCATCACGCGCAGTTCGATCTGGCTGTAGTCGGCCGTCATGAGGGACTCGAAGCCCTCGCCGACCACGAAGCCGCGGCGGATCGCGCGGCCCTCGTCGGTGCGGACCGGGATGTTCTGCAGGTTCGGGTCCGTCGACGACAGGCGGCCCGTCGCGGCCACCGTCTGATTGAAGGTGGTGTGGATACGGCCGTCCGCAGCGATCGTCTTGATCAGGCCCTCGACCGTCGACCGGAGCCGCGCCTGCTCACGGTGACGAAGCATGATCACCGGCAGTTCGTGGTCGGTCTGCCCGGCCAGCCAGGCCAGCGCGTCCGCGTCCGTGGTGAAGCCCGTCTTCGTCTTCTTCGTCTTGGGCAGGTCGAGTTCGCCGAAGAAGACTTCCTGGAGCTGCTTGGGCGAGCCGAGGTTGAACTCGTGGCCCACGGAGGCGTGTGCCTCCTTCACGGCCTGCTGTACGGCGGCCCCGAACATCTGCTCCATGGCTTCCAGATGCGTCCGGTCGGCAGCGATGCCGTGCCGCTCCAGACGGGCAAGGAGCGCGGACGTCGGCAGTTCGATGTCGCGCAGCAGGCCGGCCGCGCCGACCTCCTCCAGCTTCTCGCCGAACGCCTCGCCCAGGTCGAGGATCGTGCGCGCCTGCACCATCAGCGCGTCGGCCTCGGCCTGGTCGTCCGCGCCGAAGGCGAGCTGCCCGTCGGCCGCCGCGGTGGGCCCCAGCTCCCGGCCGAGGTACTCCAGGGACAGCGCGTCAAGGGCGAAGGAACGACGCCCCGGCTTGACCAGGTACGCGGCGAGCGCGGTGTCCATGGACACGCCCTCGACGGTCCAGCCGTGCTCGGGGAAGACCCGCATCGCACCCTTGGCGTTGTGCATGACCTTGGGCTGGTCGGGGTCGGCGAGCCACTTCGCGAACGCGTTCTCGTCGGCCTCGTCCAACTGCGTCGGGTCGAACCACGCGGCCTTGCCGTCGGCCGTCGCGAGCGCGACCTCGGCCACCGCGCCCGTGCCCAGCGCCCAGGAGTCGACCGTGGCCAGACCCAGGACCGCCCGGCCGTGCTCGGCCAGCCACGGCTTCAGCTCGCCCGCGCCCAGCACCGTGCCGTCGAGTTCGACACCCTCGGTGACCGGCCGGGTGTCCTCGGTCTCCTCGGCCCCCGGGTCGACCGCGAGGAGCCGCTCACGCAGCGACGGGTTGCGGATCTCCAGGGTGTCCAGGACCATCGCCACCGCCGTGCGGTCGTACGCGGCGCGCTCCAGCTCGGTGACCGTCCTGGGCAGCGCCACGTCCTTCACCATCTCCGTGAGACGGCGGTTGAGCTTCACCGACTCCAGGTGGTCGCGGAGATTCTGCCCGACCTTGCCCTTGACCTCGTCGACGCGCTCGACCAGCTCCGCGAACGAACCGAACTGGTTGATCCACTTCGCCGCCGTCTTCTCGCCCACACCGGGAATGCCCGGCAGGTTGTCGGACGGATCGCCGCGCAGCGCAGCGAAGTCGGGGTACTGCGCCGGCGTCAGCCCGTACTTCTCGAAGACCTTCTCCGGAGTGAAACGGGTCAGCTCCGAGACGCCCTTCGTCGGATACAGCACCGTCGTGTGCTCGGACACCAACTGGAAGGAGTCGCGGTCACCGGTGACGATCAGCACGTCGAAACCCGCGGCCTCGGCCTGCGTGGCGAGCGTCGCGATGACGTCGTCCGCCTCGAAGCCGTCGACCGCGAACCGCTCCGCGTGCATCGCGTCGAGCAGCTCGCCGATCAGCTCGACCTGCCCCTTGAACTCGTCCGGGGTCTTCGACCTGTTCGCCTTGTACTCGGTGAACTCCTCGGAGCGCCACGTCTTGCGGGAGACGTCGAACGCCACCGCGAAGTGCGTGGGCGCCTCGTCGCGCAGCGTGTTCGCCAGCATCGACGCGAAGCCGTAGATCGCGTTCGTCGGCTGGCCCGTCGCGGTGGTGAAGTTCTCCGCGGGCAGCGCGAAGAACGCGCGGTACGCCAGCGAGTGCCCGTCCATGAGCATCAGCCGCGGACGCGTCTCGCCGGAGGTGCTGTCGGTCTTCTTCGATGCTGTTTCTGCCACGACCCCGATCCTGCCACGTGCCACTGACAGTGAGAGCCCTCACGGCCCGGCACGGCTGCTGTCGGCACCCCGTGCGAGGATTCGAAGGGGTGCGAGGGCCGGGGCCCGCGGCGGCCGACCGCTGGTGTCACAGCGCCGGGCCAACACCGCACACATGCACGCGAAGGGGCCCCCAGCGAGGGCCGGCAAACCGCCCAGGAGCGGTCCTGTTCAGGACGCGCCGCAGGTCACCGAGCCGAAGCACGCGGCAGCCGGACTCCCCGCCATCGGGCACACCCTGCGCATCGCCCAGCAGCAGATGGGCGTGTACCGCACCGCGCTCACCCTCCTCCGCGTCAACCAGAAGGACGGCTTCGACTGCCCCGGCCGCGCCTGGCCCGAGCCCGAACACCGGCACGCGGCGGAGTTCTGTGAGAACGGCGCGAAGGCGGTCGCCGAGGAGGCCACCCTGCGCCGGGTCACCCCGGACTTCTTCGCCTCGCACACCGTGGCCGACCTCGCCACCCGCAGCGGCTACTGGCTGGGCCGACAGGGCCGCCTCACCCACCCCATGTACCTGGCCCAGGGCGCCGACCATTACGAACCGGTGCCCCGGGAGCGGGCCTTCGACATCGCCGCCGAGGAACTCACCGCGCTCGGCTCCCCCGACGAAGCCCTCTTCTCCACCTCGGGACGCACCAGCAGTCCGAACCGGCCATCGTGTGCCGCCTCGCACGCCGCGTCCTCGGCCATGAATCCCCTACGCCCTGGGAGGAGTTCGAGAAGGACTACACGACCGTCCGTGACCGCATCGCACGCGTGATCCCCGGCGTCGACGACTTCAACGCGCGCGTGGCGCACCCTTCGGGCTTCGCGCTCCCGCACGCCCCACGCGACGAGCGCCGCTTCCCGAGGGCCACCGGCAGGACCAACTTCACTGCCGCCCCCGTCGAGTACCCGAGGCTCCCCGAGGGCCGCCTGCTCCTGCAGACCCTGCGCTCGCACGACCAGTACAACACCACGATCTACGGCCTGGCCGACCGCTACCGAGGCATCAGGAACGGCCGCCGGGTCGTCCTCGTGAACCCGGAGGACGCCCGGGAGCTGAACCTCGCGGACGGCTCGTACGTCGACCTCGTCGGCGAGTGGAAGGACGGCGTCGAGCGCCGCGCCCCGGCTTCCGCGCCGTGCACTCCCCCACCGCCCGGAGCTGCGCGGCCGCCTACTACCCGGAGACCAACGTCCTGGTACCTCTGGACGCGACCGCCGACACCAGCAGCACCCCTGCCGGCAAATCCGTCGTCGTACGTCTGGAACAATCGAGAACCGACTGAGCGTTTGCTCAGTGAGTCAGTGAGCTTGATCCACCACGCAGTGATCCCGCACAGTGTTCCCACCCAGTGATCCACGACGGACGGAGTCGGGCCCGATGGGCGAGCAGCGCACCGTGAAGTTCCCGCAAGAGGTCATCGACGAGTACGCAGCGCTCGGCGTCGACCTGCCCGCACTCTTCTCGGCGGGCCACCTCGGCACCCGCATGGGCGTTCAGCTCATCGAGGCCTCCGCCGAGCGCGTCGTCGCCACGATGCCGGTGGAGGGCAACACCCAGCCCTACGGCCTCCTGCACGGCGGCGCCTCCGCCGTCCTCGCCGAGACCATCGGCTCCGTAGGCGCGATGCTGCACGGCGGCAGCTCCAAGATCGCCGTGGGCGTCGACCTGAACTGCACCCACCACCGCGGGGTGCGCTCCGGGCTGGTCACCGGCGTGGCCACCCCCCTACACCGGGGCAGATCCTCGGCGACGTACGAGATCGTCATCACGGACGAGGCCGACAAGCGCGTCTGCACCGCCCGGCTGACCTGCATGCTCAAGGACGTCCCCACCGGCTGACACACCCGCTCGAAGAGGCGCCCACGGCTGACTGCCACGAGCCGGCCGTCCGGGACCACGCCTGCGCGGCCGTCACGGGGCGGACGCCGCAAGACGGTCCCGATCCACCAGGTACCGCCAGCGGCGGACCAGGGCGCGGGACACCAGGAAGACCAGTACGCCGTCGAGGGTGTGCCACAGGAAGTGCGTGCCCAGCGGGAACGCACCGCAGATCTCCTCGTCGACCGTACGGGCGGACAGCGCCGCCGCGAACACCACGGCCGCCGCCGCGAACTGCCGCCACTGGGCGGCCCTGCCCGCCTCCCGCGACCCGCGCAACGTCACCGCCAGGCCGGTCATCAGCAGCAGCACAGGGATGTACACGCCGGAGCGGTTGGGGATCAGCCCGCCGACCAGCACGTCGAACACAGCGGTGAAGACCACGAATCCGGCCACACCGAGCACACACCGCTGCCACGCGAGACCGTAGAACCGGCGCAGGAAGCACCCGAGGTAGAAGAGCACGAACAGCGTGATCGGCGCGACGTCCAGCGCCTGGGACCACCGCGTCGCCAGCGTATGGAAGGCGAAGCTACCGATGCCGATGAGCGCCATGAAAGGCGCCAGCAACCCGATGTCGGCGGGCACGCGCCGGGAGGGCTCAACGTCAGCGGGCACGCGCCGGTAGGGCCTGAGGATGCGCCAGAGCGCGAGCGCCGCCACGACGAAGGCGAGGTTGCTGACCGCGTTGACGGGCTCGGCCCAGAAGGCCGCCGACCCCCGCTCGCAGTACTCGTCGAGGTGCTCGCTCCAGTTCACGGTCCTCATCCTGTCGGGCTGCTTTCGAAATCCTGTCGAGCGGTCCGTCGAACTGTCGGGGTTCCGGGAGGCGACGAGCGGCAGCGAACCCCAGGGCCTCGACAGGGAACCGTAACCAAGTCAGCGCAGGACTGCGCTGATTGAGCGCAACCACCACACCCCGGCTGCCATGGACAATGAAGTCGGCCCACCTCGCCCCGACGGCGCGCGGATCTCCGTCTACAAGCGCGGCCTCTGCCGCCCGCCCCCGACTCATCACACCCCGACCGGTCATCAGCAACCAGACCGCGCGGCAACAACACGGCTTTCCGCCTGGGGCACCCCTTCACGGAACGTGTCGCCGGCCCACGCCACCCGCTTCCCCAGCCTGGCCACCACCGCACCCATTCTTCGCCACCCGGCCATCCCGCACGATCTAACACGGCGGTAACAGACGGTTACCTGTTTCGAAATGAAGTAATGCGTGCGGCACACCCACCCCGCGCAGCCTCGTACGCGGCTCCGCGCCGAACGCACCACTCCGCTGCAGTATTGACCAAGATCACCCGACACCACGAAGCGGAACAGGGAGTTCTCACCATGCGAACACGGAGTCACCCCAGGACGGTGCACCGAAATGCTCCGAACGTCCGTCCAACACCCGCCAGAACATCCCCCGCATAACAAGAGCGTCACAGCCTCCCCCACGCTCCTGCCCGCTCGCCCTACCTGCGCTTATAGTCACGGCCAGTCACCGCGCCGCCGGGCGCGTCTGCTGCACGGCCTTGAACCACCCAGTACGGCCCGGCGAGACACACGGCCCTCACCATGGGGGACCCGCGCCAGGGAGAGGATTTTCGACGTGCGACAGCGTTCTTTGGTCATACTCACCTCCGTGCTCACCACAGGAGCACTCACGCTGACCGCCTGCGGCTCGCGCGACGACAGCGGGGACAGCAACAGCAACGCGAAGACCGAGATCATCATCGGCGTGGACGCGCCGCTGACCGGTGCGAACTCCGCCACGGGCCTCGGCATCCAAGGCGGCGTACAGATCGCCGTCGACGACGCCAACAAGAACAACACCGTTCCCGGCGTGACCTTCAAGGTCCAAGCTCTCGACGACAAGGCGATCCCGGCCAGCGGCCAGCAGAACGCCACCCA
Organism: Streptomyces sp. NPDC058470; assembly: GCF_042721055.1. Lineage (NCBI taxonomy): Bacteria > Bacillati > Actinomycetota > Actinomycetes > Kitasatosporales > Streptomycetaceae > Streptomyces > Streptomyces sp. NPDC058470. Next base: position 22,201 of record NZ_JBHXMF010000018.1, on the reverse strand, counting down.
GCTCGTCCAGAACGAGAAGGTCCTCGGCGTCGTCGGCCCGCTGAACTCCGGCGTCGCCACCCAGATGCAGCAGGTCTTCGACACCGCCAACCTGGTCGAGATCTCGCCCTCCAACACCGCGCCCGAGCTCACCCAGGGCAAGAACTGGCAGACGGAGAAGGTACGCCCCTTCAAGACGTACTTCCGCACCGCCACCACCGACGCCCTGCAGGGCGGCTTCGCCGCCGACTACGCGTACAACACCCTGAAGAAGACCAACGTCTTCGTCGTCGACGACAAGCAGACCTACGGCGCCGGCCTGGCCAAGCTCTTCAAGGCCGGCTTCACCGGGTCAGGCGGCAAGGTGGCCGGCGAGGACCACGTCAACACCGGCGACACCGACTTCTCGGCCCTCGTCACCAAGATCAAGGACTCCAAGGCCGACCTCGTCTACTACGGCGGCCAGTACGACGAGTCCGAGAAGCTCACCAAGCAGCTCAAGGACGGCGGCGTCGACATCCCGCTGTTCGGCGGTGACGGCATGTTCACCCCGACCTACATCGAGACCGCCGGAGACACCTCCGAAGGCGACCTCGTCACCTCCGTCGGAGCGCCCGTCGACTCCCTGCCCTCCGCCGCCGACTTCATCAAGAAGTACAAGGCCGCCGGCCTCAAGGGCGACTACGGCACCTACGGCGGCTACTCCTACGACGCCGCCACCGCCATCATCAAGGCGATCGGCAACGTCGTGAAGGACGGCAAGATCCCCGACGACGCCCGCGCGAAGATCGTCGACGAGGTCCAGAAGACCGACTTCGAGGGCATCGCGGGACCGGTTGCCTTCGACGAATACGGCGACACCACCAACAAGCAGCTCACCGTCTACCAGGTCGTCGACGGCAAGTGGAAGGCCGTCAAGAGCGGCACATTCAACGGCTGATCCCCACCGCCGCTAGCACCACCCCCAGGGCCGCGCGGCCACGACCACACGTCACCGCGCGGCCCGTTCCATACGCCCTGTTCAACACTCCCCACCCACATGGAGGCCATGCGGTGAACACCCTGCCGCAGCAGCTGGCCAACGGGCTGTTCCTCGGCTCGATGTACGGGCTGATCGCCATCGGCTACACGATGGTGTACGGCATCGTCCAGCTCATCAACTTCGCCCACGGCGAGATCTTCATGACCGGAGGCTTCGGCGCACTCACGGTCTCCCTCTACGTCCTGCCCGACGGCACCACCATGTGGATAGCCCTACCGGCGATGCTCATCGGCGGCGGACTCGTCTCCGTCCTCATCGCCGTCGGGGCCGAACGATTCGCCTACCGCCCACTACGCGGCGCACCACGGCTCGCACCACTCATCACCGCCATCGGCCTCTCCCTCGCACTCCAGCAGGCCGTCTTCAACTGGTACCCCGACTCCAAGACCGACATCACGTTCCCCCAACTCGACTTCGGTCCCTGGCACATCGGATCCGTCAGCGTCCAGAGCGGCTCCGTCTTCGTGATCGTCGCAGCCCCCCTCTGCATGGCCGCCCTCGCCCTCTTCGTCAACCTCTCCCGCACCGGCCGCGCCATGCAGGCCACCGCACAGGACCCGGACACCGCCCAGCTCATGGGCATCGACACCAACCGCATCATCGTCATCGCCTTCGCCATCGGCGGCTTCTTCGCCGCCGTAGCCGCCGTCGCCTACGGCCTGCGCTACGGCACGATCAAGTACGACATGGGCTTCCAAATGGGCCTCAAGGCCTTCACCGCGGCCGTACTCGGCGGCATCGGCAACATCTACGGCGCCATGATCGGCGGCCTCGTCCTCGGCCTCGCCGAAACCCTGGCCACCTCCTACATCGACGGCATCCCCGGCATGCAGCAGCTCGGCGGCGGCGGCTGGTCCTCCGTCTGGGCCTTCGTACTCCTCATCCTCGTACTGCTGTTCAGGCCACAAGGCCTAGTCGGCGAACGCGTCGCGGACAGGGCGTGAGCACCATGGCAACCACCGAGAAGACCACGGCCACCACCGCGGACCCCGCACGCGGCCTGATCGCACTCCCCCAGCCCACAGCCCGCGCCCTCATCACCATCGGCGCCGTCGGCACCATCGCCAGCACCTTCATGTCCTGGACCTACACGTCCGAATTCCCCGGGGACCTCACCTACTACGGCTCCCCGGCCGGACTCCAGATCCTCGACCTCATCGCCGGGGCCCTCACCCTGCTCTACGCACTCACCCTCTGGAACGTCCGCGGTCTGCGCTGGCTCAACCCGGCAGGCGCCGTACAGCCAGTCGTCCTCGCCGCCGCGTCCGCCTTCGCGGTCAGCTGGTTCAGCGCCATCGCCATCGCCGTCGACCTCAAGGGCCTCGTGGCCCTCGACCCAGGCGCCTACATCGCCGCCATCGCCTCGCTGGCAGCCCTCCTCGGCACCCTCGCACTCCCCAAGCCCGGCAGCACGTTCAAGGACTACGTCACCAAGCCCGAGCACATCCCCCCGGCCGCCAAACTCCCCGGCTGGGGCGAACGCCTCGTCATCACCGCCACCACCGCCGTGGCCCTCATGGTCTTCACCTACGGCATCGGCGTCGACCCCGAAGCCAGCGAAACGTTCCTCGGCTACCTGCTCCTCGTCGTCTTCGGCACCTGGGCACTCCTCGCCGCCGGCCTCTTCGACCGCTTCGCCCACCTCAACGCCCGCCACAAGGGATTCGCCACCTCCATGGCATTCCTCGCCGCGGCGCTCTTCCCCTTCGTCGAGAACGACGAACACAACGCCAACCTCGGCGTGAACATCCTCATCGTCGCCACCGTCGCCCTCGGCCTCAACATCGTCGTAGGCCTCACCGGACTTCTCGACCTCGGATACGTCGCCTTCCTCGGCGTCGGCGCATACGCAGCCGCCCTCGTCTCCGGCTCCGAGTTCTCCCGCTTCTCCGGCGTCCAGTTCCCCTTCTGGGCAGCCATGCTCACCGGCATGCTCGCCTCACTCGTCTTCGGCGTCCTCATCGGCGCCCCCACCCTGCGACTCCGCGGCGACTACCTGGCCATCGTCACCCTCGGTTTCGGAGAGATCTTCCGGATCTCCGTCAACAACCTGGACGGAGCCTCCGGACCGAACATCACCAACGGCCCCAACGGCATCTCGATGATCCCGGACCTCAACATCTTCGGCTTCAACTTCGGAAACAGCCACGACGTCGGCGGAATCATCCTCGGCCGATTCGCGAACTACTTCCTCCTGATGCTGATCATCACCGCGATCGTCGTGATCGTCTTCAACCGGGCGGCGGACTCCCGCATCGGCCGCTCCTGGATCGCCATCCGCGAAGACGAGACCGCCGCCACCGCCATGGGAATCAACGGCTTTCGCGTCAAACTCATCGCCTTCGCACTGGGCGCATCACTGGCAGGCCTCGCCGGTACAGTCAGCGCCCACGTCGGATACAGCGTCAACCCGGCCCCCTACCAGTTCGCCGGCTCCGTACCGCCGAACTCGGCCTTCCTGCTGGCCGCGGTCGTCCTCGGTGGCATGGGCACCGTCAACGGCCCCATCCTCGGCGCAACCCTGCTCTACCTCCTCCCCGAGAAGCTCGGCTTCCTCAAGGAGTACCAACTGCTGGCCTTCGGCCTCGCCCTGGTGATCCTCATGCGCTTCCGACCCGAAGGCATCATCGCCAACCGCCGCCGCCAGCTCGAGTTCCACGAAACCGGACAACTCGACATCCCCGAACAAGACCTCCCCGACAACACCGTCGGCGTCACCAAGACGGGGGCGTGACCCACATGGCCACCACCGCGGACACCAGCCCCGTCCTCGAAGCCACCGGCGTCACCATGCGCTTCGGCGGCCTCACCGCCGTACGCAACGTCGACCTCACCGTCAACACCGGTGAAATCGTCGGCCTCATCGGCCCCAACGGCGCAGGCAAAACCACCTTCTTCAACTGCCTCACAGGCCTGTACGTACCCACCGAGGGAAGGGTCGCCTACAAAGGCACCGTCCTCCCACCCAAGCCCCACCTCGTCACCAGCGCAGGCATCGCCCGCACCTTCCAGAACATCCGGCTCTTCGCCAACATGACCGTCCTGGAAAACGTGCTCGTCGGCCGCCACACCAGGACCAAGGAAGGCCTCTGGTCCGCCCTGCTCCGCGGCCCCGGCTTCCGCAAGGCCGAAGCCACATCGCGCGAACGCGCCATGGAACTGCTGGAGTTCATCGGCCTCGCCCACAAAGCCGACCACCTCTCCCGCAACCTCCCCTACGGCGAACAGCGCAAGCTCGAAATCGCCCGCGCCATGGCCAGCGAACCAGGACTCCTGCTGCTCGACGAGCCCACCGCAGGCATGAACCCCCAAGAGACCCGGGCGACCGAAGACCTCGTCTTCGCCATCCGCGACCGAGGCATGGCCGTCCTCGTCATCGAGCACGACATGCGCTTCATCTTCAACCTCTCCGACCGCGTCGCCTGTCTCGTCCAAGGCGAAAAACTCGTCGAAGGCACCTCGGAAGTCGTCCAGGCCGACGAACGCGTCATCGCCGCCTACCTCGGCACCCCCTTCGAAGGCGCCCCCGGCGCCGAAGAACTCGCCGAAGTAGAAGCCGCCGAGGCCCACGACGCCGCCGAAGCGCACAGCACCACCAGCACGGAAGGACGCGCCCAGTGACCGCACTGCTCGAGGTCGAAGACCTCAAGGTCGCCTACGGCAAAATCGAAGCCGTCAAGGGCATCTCCTTCACCGTCGAAGCCGGCCAGATCGTCACCCTCATCGGCACCAACGGCGCCGGCAAAACCACCACCCTGCGCACCCTCTCCGGGCTCCTCAAGCCCAGCAGCGGCCGCATCCTCTTCGACGGCAAACCCCTGACCAACATCCCCGCCCACAAGATCGTCGCCCTCGGCCTCGCCCACTCCCCCGAGGGACGCCATATCTTCCCCCGGCTGACGATCACCGAAAACCTCCAGCTCGGAGCGTTCCTCCGCACCGACAAACCAGGCATCGAGAAGGACATCCAGCGGGCCTACGACCTCTTCCCCATCCTCGGGGAACGGCGGAAGCAGGCAGCGGGAACCCTGTCGGGCGGCGAACAGCAGATGCTGGCCATGGGACGGGCACTCATGTGCCAGCCCAAACTCCTCATGCTCGACGAACCCTCCATGGGCCTCTCACCGATCATGATGCAGAAGATCATGTCCACCATCGCCGAACTCAAGTCCCAGGGCACGACGATCCTCCTCGTCGAACAGAACGCCCAGGCGGCGCTCTCCCTCGCCGACCACGGCCACGTCATGGAGGTCGGCAGCATCGTCCTCTCCGGTGCGGGACAGGACCTGCTCCACGACGAGTCCGTCCGGAAGGCGTACCTGGGCGAGGACTGACAGTCCTCCGCGGATACGAGAAGGCCCGCACCCTTGCTTTCAAGGGTGCGGGCCTCTCTCTGTACCGGGGGTCCGGCTCTGGCTAGTCCTTCGCGGACTTCTTCTCCTCGGCGTCCTGAATAACCGCCTCAGCGACCTGCTGCATCGACATCCGCCGGTCCATCGACGTCTTCTGAATCCACCGGAACGCGGCCGGCTCCGTCAGCCCGTACTGCGTCTGCAGCACCGACTTCGCCCGATCGACCAGCTTCCGCGTCTCCAGCCGCTGACTGAGGTCCGCGACCTCCTGCTCCAGCTGCTTCAGCTCCGTGAACCGCGACACCGCCATCTCGATCGCCGGCACCACGTCACTCTTACTGAACGGCTTCACCAGGTACGCCATCGCGCCCGCGTCACGAGCCCGCTCGACCAGGTCGCGCTGCGAGAACGCCGTCAGCATCAGCACGGGGGCGATGCCCTCTTCGGCGATCTTCTCGGCGGCGGAGATCCCATCGAGCTTGGGCATCTTCACGTCCAGGATCACCAGATCCGGCTTGTGCTCCCGCGCCAACTCGATGGCCTGCTCACCATCGCCCGCCTCGCCCACGACGCTGTAGCCCTCTTCCTCCAGCATCTCTTTGAGGTCGAGACGAATCAGCGCCTCGTCCTCAGCGATGACGACGCGGGTCGTCAGCGGAGGCACGTGCGACTTGTCGTCGTCGGGCGCGTCTACGGGCTGGGGCGACTCGGGGGCGGTCACGGGGGCTCCTCGTTCGGGCGGGGTACTGCCTACAAGAGCCTACCTAGCTGCGCTAAAGTAGGTACACGGCGGGTGACCGCTAGCCTTTGTTTTAGAGGAAGCCCCGGTAGTCCAGCGGTAGAGACGATGGATTCAAAACCCATACAGCGTCGGTTCGAATCCGACTCGGGGCACTTTTCCTTGGATTCCAAGGTCGCCATCAAAAAGCGGATGTCCACGTTCTCGTGAACATCCGCTTTTTGCTGCACACCGTGACAATCAGTCGCGCAGGGTGGCCGCATGTACGACATGGGCACACGTAAGCGGGCACTGGCTCTGGTCGCCCAGGGGCGCAGCATGAACTCGGTAAGCAAAGAGACCGGGGTCTCCCGAGCAGCGATCCGTTCCTGGCAATCACGAATCGATCCGTTACCGCAAATGCAGCACAAGCCGTGCGCAAGATGCGGTCCAGCAGATGAGCCGCCCACCGACAAAGCGGCCTACAGCTACCTCCTGGGGATCTACCTCGGTGACGGCTGCATCAGCGGCATGCGAGCGGGTTACGTTCTGCGCATCGCATGCGCCAACGCCTGGCCCGGCCTCATCGAGGCCTGCGCTGCCGCCATCGAGGCCATCAACCCCAGCAAGAAGTCGAACCGAGTTCAGGCAGTGGGCTACGTCTCAGTCGTCGGCTACAGCCGACACTGGCCCTGCTTCTTCCCTCAGCACGGCCCCGGCAAGAAGCACGACCGCCCCATTGTCCTCGAACCCTGGCAGCAGGAAATCGTCGATGCCCACCCCTGGGAGTTCATCCGAGGCCTCATCCACTCCGACGGCTGCCGCACCACCAACTGGACGACCCGCCTCGTCGCCGGTGAGCGCAAGCGCTACGAGTACCCCCGGTACTTCTTCACCAACGTGTCCGACGACATCCGCCAGCTCTACACGGACACCCTGGACAAGCTAGGCATCGACTGGACGCACTGCACGCGCCACGGAAACCCATACAACATCTCCGTCGCGCGCCGCGCCTCCGTCGCCCTCATGGACACCCACGTAGGCCCCAAGTACTGACGGAGACAGCTACTTGGGACTGTCGTCCTCACCGACGTGGTGGATGCGTACGAGGTTGGTCGAGCCGGAGACTCCGGGCGGGGAGCCGGCCGTGATGACGACGATGTCGCCCTTCTCGCAGCGGCCGTACTTCAACAACAGCTCGTCGACCTGGTCGACCATCGCGTCGGTGGAGTCGACGTGGGGGCCGAGGAAGGTTTCGACGCCCCAGGTGAGGTTCAGCTGGGAGCGGGTTTCCGGGGCCGGTGTGAAGGCGAGCAGCGGGATCGGGGAGCGGTATCGCGACAGGCGGCGGACGGTGTCGCCGGACTGGGTGAAGGCGACGAGGAATTTGGCGCCGAGGAAGTCGCCCATTTCGGCGGCGGCGCGGGCTACGGCGCCGCCCTGGGTGCGGGGTTTGTTGCGGTCGGTGAGGGGCGGGAGGCCCTTGTCGAGGATGTCCTCTTCGGCGGCTTCGACGATGCGGCCCATGGTGCGGACGGTCTCGATGGGGTATTTGCCGACGCTGGTCTCGCCGGAGAGCATCACGGCGTCCGTGCCGTCGATGACGGCGTTGGCGACGTCGGAGGCTTCGGCGCGGGTGGGGCGGGAGTTCTCGATCATCGAGTCGAGCATCTGGGTGGCGACGATGACGGGCTTGGCGTTGCGCTTGGCGAGTTTGATGGCGCGTTTTTGGACGATCGGGACCTGTTCCAGGGGCATTTCGACGCCGAGGTCGCCGCGGGCGACCATGATGCCGTCGAAGGCGGCGACGATGTCGTCGATGTTGTCGACGGCCTGGGGCTTCTCGATCTTGGCGATGACGGGGAGGCGGCGGCCTTCTTCGTCCATGATGCGGTGGACGTCGTCGATGTCCTTCCCGCTTCTCACGAAGGACAGCGCGATGACGTCGCAGCCGATGCGCAGGGCCCAGCGGAGGTCTGCTTCGTCCTTGTCGGAGAGTGCGGGGACGGAGACGGCGACGCCGGGGAGGTTGAGGCCCTTGTTGTCGGAGACCATGCCGCCTTCGATGACGGTGGTGTGGACGCGAGGGCCGTCGACGGAGGTGACTTCGAGGGTGACTTTGCCGTCGTCGACGAGGATGCGTTCGCCGGTGGTGACGTCGGTCGCGAGTCCGTCGTAGGTCGTTCCGCAGGTCTGGCGGTCGCCTTGGACGCCTTCTTCGACGGTGATGGTGAAGGTGTCTCCGCGTTCAAGGAGTACGGGGCCTTCGGTGAAGCGGCCGAGTCGGATCTTCGGGCCTTGAAGGTCGGCGAGGATGCCGACGCTGCGGCCGGACTCGTCGGAGGCCTTTCGTACGCGCTGGTAGCGCTCCTCGTGGTCGGCGTAGGTGCCGTGGCTGAGGTTGAAGCGGGCTACGTCCATTCCGGCGTCGACCAGTGCCTTGATCTGGTCGTACGAGTCGGTGGCGGGGCCCAAAGTACAGACGATTTTTGCTCGGCGCATGTTTCGAGCGTAGGCCTTACCGGCGGGTAGGGAATTGGCGCCGCATGACTACTCAACAACCTTTGTGTGAAGGGTTATTGACAAGCGTTGAATTGTGCGCCGGGGTGCTCTGATGAGCGCGGGGGTCGCTTTCCGTGCCCCCTCGGGCACAATTCCGCATATCTGCGGCTGGGGCTACAGCTGGGGTGGTGCCATGGTGAATCGGGCGTTGACCTGGGCGTAGACGTGCTGGCGTTGGGGTTCGAGGTCGAGGGCGGCGACTTCGGTGTCGGTGGTGTCTGCGGCGTAGGACATGGAGCGCATGGCGCGGCCGGGGGCCTGGGGGTATTGCTGGGTGTTTTCGGCGCCGATGTCGGCGAGTTCGATGAGGGCGGCGAGGGTGGTGCCGAGGGCTTCGGCGTATTCGCGGGCGCGCTGGACGGCTTCGCGGACGGCTTGTTGGCGGGCTTGGCTGTGGGAGGGGGAGGTGGGGCGCAGGGCCCACCAGGGGCCGTCGACGCGGGTGAGGTCGAGGTCGGCGAGTCGGGTGGTGAGTTCGCCGAGGGCGGTGAAGTCGGTGAGTTCGGCGGTGATGTGGACGCGGCCGTGGTAGGCGCGGATGCGTTCGCCGCGGCCGTGTTTGGTGAGTTCGGGGCTGATGGAGAAGGCGCCGGTTTCTACGCGTTCGACGGCGTCGCCGTAGGTTTTGACGAGGTCGAGCGCGGTGGTGTTGCGGCGGGTGAGGTCGATGAGGGCGCCTTGTCGGTCGGTGCCGCGGGCGCTGACGGTGATGCCGATGCGGGCGATTTCGGGGTCGACTTCGAGGTGGGCTTCGCCTCGGACGGCGATGCGGGGTGAGTCGGGGGTGCCGTAGGGGAGGGCGGGTTGGGGTTCCTCTGCGGTGGGTGCCATACGTCCCACTCTGTCACTGGTGGGGTCGGTTGTGGCGGCGGTAGGTCACCAGATCGAAACCTTCTGGACCTGTTGTGGTGGTGGCTGGTGGGCCAGAATCTACGCGCGTCGTTGGCTTGTTTCCTGAGGAGTCGCTGAGATGTCGTTGAACCGCCGTAGGTTTCTGAAGAAGTCCGCTGTGACGGGGGCGGGGGTCGCGCTCGCCGGGGCGGTGGCGACTCCGGCCGCGCAGGCCGCTGAGGCGAAGAAGGGCGGGAGGCCCGTGAAGCGGTACTCGCTGACGGTGATGGGCACGACCGATCTGCACGGTCATGTTTTCAACTGGGACTACTTCAAGGATGCGGAGTACAAGGACACGGCGGGCAACGCGCAGGGGCTGGCGCGGATTTCGACGCTGGTGAACGCGGTCCGCAAGGAGAAGGGGCGCTCCAACACGTTACTTCTGGACGCGGGTGACACGATTCAGGGCACTCCGCTGACGTATTACTACGCGAAGGTGGACCCGATCACGGCGAAGGGCGGCCCGGTCCACCCGATGGCGCAGGCGATGAACGCGATCGGCTATGACGCGGTGGCCCTTGGCAACCATGAGTTCAACTACGGCATCGAGACGCTGCGGAAGTTCGAGGAGCAGTGCCGTTTCCCGCTCCTCGGTGCGAACGCGCTGGACGCGAAGACGCTGAAGCCGGCTTTCCCGCCGTACTTCATGAAGACGTTCCACGTGAAGGGTGCGCCGTCGGTCAAGGTCGCCGTTCTCGGTCTGACGAACCCGGGTATCGCGATCTGGGACAAGGCGTATGTCCAGGGGAAGTTGACGTTCCCGGGTCTGGAGGAGCAGGCGGCGAAGTGGGTGCCGAAGCTGCGGTCGATGGGTGCTGATGTGGTCGTGGTGTCGGCGCACTCGGGTTCGTCCGGCACGTCGTCGTACGGTGATCAGTTGCCGTATGTCGAGAACTCGGCGGCGCTGGTGGCGCAGCAGGTTCCTGGCATCGACGCGATTCTGGTCGGGCATGCGCATGTGGAGATCCCGGAGCTGAAGGTCACGAACACGGCGACCGGTAAGACGGTGGTGCTGTCGGAGCCGTTGGCGTATGCGGAGCGGCTGTCCCTCTTCGACATCGAGTTGGTTTTCGAGAAGGGGAAGTGGTCGGTCGAGTCGGTGGCGGCGTCGGTCCGTAACTCGAACTCGGTCGCCGACGACCCGAAGATCACGAAGTTGCTGAAGGACGAGCACGATGTGGTCGTCGCGTATGTCAACCAGGTGGTCGGTACGGCGACTCAGACGTTGACGACGGTGGAGGCGCGGTACAAGGACGCTCCGATCATCGATCTGATCACCAAGGTGCAGGAGGACGTGGTCAGGGCGGCGTTGGTGGGTACGGAGTACGCGTCTTTGCCGGTGATCGCGCAGGCGTCGCCGTTCTCGCGTACGTCGGAGATTCCGGCGGGGAATGTGACGATCCGGGATCTGTCGGGTCTGTATGTGTATGACAACACGCTGGTGGCGAAGGTGCTGACGGGTGCGCAGGTGCGGGCGTACCTGGAGTATTCGGCGAACTATTTCGTGCAGACGGCGGCGGGCGCGGTGGTCGACGTGGAGAAGCTGACGAACGCGAACAACCGTCCGGATTACAACTACGACTATGTGTCGGGTCTGACGTACGACATCGACATCGCGCAGGCGGAGGGTTCGCGGATCAAGAACCTGGCGTACAACGGTGCTGCGTTGGATGACGCGCAGCGGTTCGTGCTGGCGGTGAACAACTACCGGGCGAACGGTGGCGGTGCGTTCCCGTATGTGGCGTCGGCGACGGAGGTGTGGTCGGAGTCGACGGAGATCCGGACGCGGATCGCGGAGTGGGTGACGGCGAAGGGTTCGCTGGATCCGGCGGAGTTCGCTTCGGTGGACTGGAAGCTGACGCGGGACGGTACGCCGGTCTTCTGATTCCTTGTTTGTCTCAGATCCCGTCTGCGAGGGGGATCAGGACGCGTTCCTGGCGGGCGGACGGGATCTGGGGTTGTGGGGTGAGTCCGAAGGTGGTGAAGGCGGTTCGGTCGGGGAGGGGGTAGGGGTCTTCCCCGGTCAGGGCGTTGAGGATGGTGGCGCTGCGCCAGGCGGCGAGGCCGAGGTCGGGGGCGCCGACGCCGTGGGTGTGGAGTTCGGCGTTCTGGACGTGGACGTGGCCGGTGACGGAGGGGTCGAGGATGAGGCGGAACTGGTCGTCGATGCGGGGGCGTTCGGAGCTGTCGCGGCGGAGGTAGGGGTCGAGTCCGGCGAGGATGCGGCCGAGGGGGCGTTCGCGGTAGCCGGTGGCGAGGACGACGGCGTCGGTGGTGAGGCGGGAGCGGGCGCCTTGTTGGGTGTGTTCGAGGTGGAGTTCGACTTTGGTGGCGGCGACGCGTCCTGCGGTGCGGACGGTGACGGCGGGGGTGAGGACGGCGTCGGGCCAGCCGCCGTGCAGGGTGCGGCGGTAGAGCTCGTCGTGGATGGCGGCGATGGTGTCGGCGTCGATGCCTTTGTGGAGTTGCCATTGGGCGGCGACGAGCCGGTCGCGTACGGGTTCGGTGAGGTGGTGGAAGTAGCGGGTGTAGTCGGGGGTGAAGTGTTCGAGGCCGAGCTTGGAGTACTCCATGGGTGCGAAGGCTTCGGTGCGGGCGAGCCAGTGGATTTGCTCGCGGCCTGCGGGTCGGTTGCGCAGCAGGTCGAGGAAGACTTCGGCGCCTGACTGTCCGGCTCCGATGACGGTGATGTGTTCGGCGGTGAGGAACTGTTCGCGGTGTTTGAGGTAGTCCGCGGCGTGGATGACGGGTACGCCGGGGGCCGCGGCGAGGGGTTTGAGGGCGTCGGGGATGTTGGGGGCGGTGCCGACGCCGAGGACGATGTTGCGGGTGTAGGTGCGGCCGAGGGATTCGGCTTCTCCGTCGGTGTCGAGTTGGGTGAAGTCGACTTCGAAGAGGGCGCGTTCGGGGTTCCAGCGGACGGCGTCGACCTGGTGGCCGAAGTGGAGTGCGGGGAGGCTGTCGGCGACCCAGCGGCAGTAGGCGTCGTATTCGAGGCGCTGGATGTGGAAGCGCTCGGTGAAGTAGAAGGGGAAGAGGCGGTCGCGGGCTTTGAGGTAGTTGAGGAAGGACCAGGGGCTGGTGGGGTCGGCGAGGGTCACCAGGTCGGCGAGGAAGGGGACTTGGAGGGTGGCGCCGTCGATGAGGAGGCCGGGGTGCCAGTCGAAGCCGGGGCGCTGTTCGTAGAAGACGGTGTCGAGTTCGGCGAGGGGTTGGGCGAGGGCGGCGAGGGAGAGGTTGAAGGGGCCGATGCCGATGCCCACCAGGTCGCGGGGTGCTTCGGTGGCGGGGTGTGGGGGGTTGGGCGTCGGGCTCATCGGGGTGTGTGTCCTTCCACCAGTTTCAGGAGGGTGGCCAGGTCGTCGGGCCGGGTGTGGGGGTTGAGGAGGGTGGCTTTGAGCCAGCGTCGGCCGTCGAGGGTGGCGCGTCCGAGGACGGCGCGTCCTTGGTGCAGGAGGGTGCGGCGTACGGCGGCGACGGCGTCGTCGGTGGCTTCGGTGGGCCGGAACAGGACGGTGCTGATGGTCGGCCGGTCGTAGAGCTCGAAGCCGGGGTGGGCAGCTATGAGGTCGGCGAACTCTTGGGCGCGGGCGCAGACTTGGTCGACGAGTGCGCCGAGTCCTTCCCTCCCGAGTGTTTTGAGGGTGACGGCGATTTTGAGGATGTCGGGGCGTCGGGTGGTGCGCAGGGAGCGGCCGAGGAGGTCGGGGAGGCCTGCTTCGGTGTCGTCGTCGGCGTTGAGGTAGTCGGCGCGGTGTTGCAGTGCGGTGACGTCGTGTGCGTCGCGGAGGGTGAGGAGGCCGGCGGCGACGGGCTGCCAGCCGAGTTTGTGCAGGTCGAGGGTGATGGTGTCGGCGCGCTGGAGTCCGTCGAGTTTGTGGCGGTGGCGGTCGCTGAAGAGGAGGCCTCCGCCGTAGGCGGCGTCGATGTGGAGGCGGGCGCCGTGGGTGGCGCAGAGGTCGGCGATCTCGGGGAGCGGGTCGATGAGGCCGGCGTCGGTGGTGCCGGCGGTGGCGGCGACGATCAGGGGGCCGCACAGCTTGGTGAGGGCTTCGTCGAGGGCGGCGGGGTCCATGGTGCCGGCGGGGGCGGGGACGACGACGGGGTCGGGCAGGCCGAGGAGCCAGGCGGCGCGGTGCAGGGAGTGGTGGGCGTTGGCGCCGTGCACGAGTCGTACGCCGCCGTGTGCGCCGTGGTGGGCTTCGCGGGCGAGGAGGAGGGCGAGTTGGTTGGACTCGGTGCCGCCGGTGGTGACGAGTGCGTCGGCCGCGTCGACTTCGCTCGCCAGCGCCCGTGTCACGAGTGCCTCCAGTTCGGAGGCGGCGGGGGCCTGGTCCCAGGAGTCCAGGGAGGGGTTGAGGGCGGAGGTGGCGAGGTCCGCGGCGGTGGCGACGGCGAGGGGTGGGCAGTGGAGGTGGGCGGCGCACAGGGGGTGGGCGGGGTCTGCGGCGCCTTCGGCGAGGGCCCGTACGAGGGTGCGCAGGGCGTTTTGGGTTCCCTGCCGGGGCAGTACGTCCCCGACCGCGTCCCGCAGCCGTCGCGCCACCGCCGCCGGTCCCCCGGCGGGCAGTGGTCCTCCCCTGGCCTCGCCGCCTTCGCGGAGCGCGTCGAGCACGGTGTCGAGCAACGGCCGCAGGGCGTCGGGGCCTTGGGGGCCTGAGGCGAGGGGCGGCGTGCTCATGGGGGTGTCCTCCGGTGGGCGCGCGGCAGGGTGGGGTCCAAGCCTGTACGCGGATCGGGTCGGCGCGCCCGCGAGGGACAACGATCCGACCCGAAAGGGGGTACTGCCGTGCGGAGGAAATGCGTTGGAGCGGGTGGGGTGCTAAGGGGTTTTTCGCCCCCGCCGCCCCTACCCGTCCCTTGTTCCTGGGGGCTCCGCCCTCAGACCCCCGTATCGCGCTGAACGCGCTCGTCCTCAAACGCCGGACGGGCTGGAGACAGCCCCTCCGGCGTTTGAGGAGCAGGGGTTTGGGGGCGGAGGGGGCGAGAAAATCCCCGGCCCGCACCACAACGGGGCCGGGGATCGCGGGGGCCTACGCCTACGCCCCCCTGACCCGCAACGCCCTTTCCAGGTCGTCGAGTTGGTCGGCGAGTTTGCGGCGCAGGGCCGGGATGGGGTCGGCGTCGCGGAGGCAGGCTTCGCCGAGCGCGAGGGTGTGCGGGGTGACGGCGTACACGGGGAAGGCCCAGCGGCCGGCGGCGTCGGCGATGGCGGGGCCTCGGCGGGCGGCCAGGGCGACGGCGTCGGGCCAGTAGCGCTCGACGTACTCCCTGACGAGGTCGGCCTGTTCGGGCTGCCAGAAGCCCTGGGCGGTGGCGGTGAAGAGGTAGTTGGAGAGGTCGTCGGTGGCGAACATCGATTCCCAGGCGGCGCGTTTGGCCTGCGGGTCGGGCAGCGCGGCGCGGCAGCGGGCGGCGCCTTCCTGGCCGGCGGCGCTGGGGTCCTGGACGAGTTCGGCGTCGATGACCGCGTCGTCGATCGCGCCGTGGACGGCGAGCCGGCCCAGGATGCGCCAGCGCAGCTCGGGGTCGAGTTCGGGTCCGCCGGGGACGGTGCCCTCGGAGAACCAGGCGCTGATGGTGTCGGGGTGGGCGGCGACGTCGATGAAGTGGCGTACGGCGGTGAGGCGCAGGCCCGGGTTGGTGCCGTCCTCGGTGCGGCGGAGCAGGTCGCGGCACAGGGAGGTGAGGGTGGCGAGGGCGGTGGGCCGGTCCTCGGCGGGCAGGTAGCGGTCGGCGACCTGGGCGGCGGCGAAGGACAGGACGCCTTGGACGAGGGCGAGGTCGCTCTCGTGCGGGAGGTGGGCGCGGGCGGCGTCCAGGTAGGCCATGGCGGGGAGTTCGCCGTCGCGTACGGCGTCGCGCAGGGCGTTCCAGACGACGGCGCGGGTGAGCGGGTCGGGCAGGCCGGAGAGACGGGTGCGGACGGCGTCGAGGGACTCGGCGTCGAAGCGGACCTTGGCGTAGGTGAGGTCGCCGTCGTTGAGGAGGACGAGGGCGGGGCGTGGGCCGGCGGTGCTGATGCCGATGTTGCCGGTGGCGGGGAGGTCCGCCTCCAGTCGGGTGCGCAGGGTCAGCAGGCTCGCGTCGTGGAGGTCATGGTCGTAGACGCCGATGGTGATGCGGTGCGGGCGCCTGCCGCCGGGGGACTTGCGCGTGGTGAGGTGCTTGAGGCCGTTGCGGTCCTTGGCGGGGTCGGGCTTGGACCAGACTCCGCCACTGCTCTCGTGCCCGATGTCGAGGTGCCAGTTTCCGTTCTCGGCTCGGACTTCGGGGGTGAGGGTGTCGACGCCGGTGGTGCGCAGCCAGGCCTTCGCCCAGGCGTGTACGTCCCGTTCGGTCGCTCCGGCGAGGGAGTCGATGAAGTCGGCGAGGGTGGCGTTGCCGAACTTGTGGCGGGCGAAGTGGGTGTTGATGCCGGCGAGGAAGTCCTTCTCGCCGAGCCAGGCGACGAGTTGGCGTAGTGCGGAGGCGCCCTTGGCGTAGGAGATGCCGTCGAAGTTGAGCATGGCGGAGGCGGTGTCGGGGACGGCGTCCGGGTCGGGGGCGACGGGGTGGGTGGAGGGGCGCTGGTCGGCGTCGTAGCCCCAGGGTTTGCGGGTGACGCCGAAGTCGGTCCAGGTCTGGGTGAATCGGGTGGCTTCGGTGAGGGTCTGGTAGCCCATGTATTCGGCGAAGGACTCGT
This sequence comes from Streptomyces sp. NPDC058470, assembly GCF_042721055.1. Lineage (NCBI taxonomy): Bacteria > Bacillati > Actinomycetota > Actinomycetes > Kitasatosporales > Streptomycetaceae > Streptomyces > Streptomyces sp. NPDC058470. Next base: position 5,972 of record NZ_JBHXMF010000018.1, on the reverse strand, counting down.
TCAGCCAGATGTCGTCCCACCAGCGCAGGGTGACGAGGTCGCCGAACCACATGTGGGCCATTTCGTGGGCGATGACCATGGCGCGGGTCTGGCGCTCGGTGTCGGTGACGGCGGAGCGGTAGATGAACTCGTCGCGGAAGGTGACGAGTCCGGGGTTCTCCATGGCTCCGGCGTTGAACTCGGGGACGAACGCCTGGTCGTAGGAGTCGAAGGGGTAGGGCTCGTCGAACTTCTCGTGGTAGCGGTCGAAGCAGGCGCGGGTGATGTCGAGGATCTCGTCGGCGTCGGCGTCCAGGTGGGGGGCCAGTGAGCGGCGGCAGTGGATGCCGAAGGGGAGGCCGCGGTGTTCGGTGCGTACGGAGTGCCAGGGGCCTGCGGCGACGGCGACGAGGTAGGTGGAGATGAGCGGGGTGGCGGCGGCTTCCCAGCGGCCCTTGCCCAGGTGCTCGGTGACGCCGTTGGCGAGGACGGTCCAGCCCTCGGGGGCGGTGACGGTCAGTTCGAAGACGGCCTTCAGGTCGGGCTGGTCGAAGGCGGCGAAGACGCGCTGGACGTCTTCCATGAACAGCTGGGTGTAGAGATAGGTCTGGCCGTCGGCGGGGTCGGTGAAGCGGTGCATGCCCTCGCCGGTGCGGGAGTAACGCATCGCCGCGTCGACGCGCAGTACGTGCTCACCTGCGGTCAGGCCCTTGAGCGGCAGCCGGTTCTCGTCGAGGGTCTCGAGGGCGAGGGGCTGTCCGTCGAGGGTGACGGAGCGCAGCTCGGCGGGCTTCAGCTCGACGAAGGTGTCCGCGTCGGCGCGGGCGGTGAAGCGGATGACGGTCCTGGAGTCGAAGGTGTCGTCCCCGCCGGTCAGGTCGAGGTCGATCCCGTAGTGGTGGACGTCGAGGAGCTTGGCACGGGTCTGCGCTTCGTCGCGCGTCAGTACGGACATGAGGACATGCTGCCTGATGGGTCCGACAGCGCACAGGGGCGGACCGGTATACGGCTTTTACGCCCCGTTTCCGGAGGACCACGAGGTCTGGTCCTGCTCCAGCTTCCCGTGGTGGGCGTCGCGCTGGAGGGGTACGCGGGTGTCAGGGTGCGCGGGGGCGGGGTCAGGGGTGTGTTCCTTGACCAGGGCGCGCAGTTCGCGCACTTCGCGTTCCAGGCTCAGGTAGCGGCGGTGGGTGTCGTACAGGTAGCGGACCTTGGTGCGCAGCGTCCAGGGGTCGATGGGTTTCATGACCAGGTCGGCGACGCCGAGGCCGAAGGCGGCGGAGGTCAGTTCGGCGTCGGGGCCGAAGCCGGTGACCAGGAGGACGGGGATGTGCTGGGTCTGTTCCAGGCGTTGCATGTAGCGCACGACGTCGAGGCCGCTGACGCCGGGCATGCGCACGTCGAGGACGAGCAGTCCGACCTGGCCGCGCAGGACCTCCTTGAGTGCCTCGTCGCCGCTGGTCGCCCGGGACAGGAGGTAGCCCAGCGGGGCCAGCGCGCTCTCCAGGGCGTACAGCGTGTCCTCATGGTCGTCGACGATGAGGATCTTGGCGTCCGAAGGCATGGCCCGACGTCCCCTCGTTTGGACATACCAGCTTATGCCCGTCCGGACTCACGACGTGTGCCCGTGGTTGACAAGGAGTGCTCGACTCGAAGGCGGCGCAGAGTGCTCAGCGCAGGATGCCCGGTCGGACCGCCCGGTGTCACTCCCCCGTCGCCGTTGCGGGGCCGTCGACGCCGTCCGCGATGCGCTCGTGGTGGCGGATGACCTCGGCGATGATGAAATTGAGCAATTTTTCGGCGAAGGCCGGATCCAGTTTGGCGTTCTCGGCGAGCCGGCGCAGTCGGGCGATCTGGGCGGACTCACGGGCCGGGTCGGCGGGCGGCAGTTGGTGGGCGGCCTTGAGGTGGCCGACCTGCTGGGTGCATTTGAAGCGCTCGGCGAGCATGTGCACGACGGCGGCGTCGATGTTGTCGATGCTGTCGCGCAGCCGGTCGAGTTCGGCGCGGACGGCCGGGTCGACCTGGCCGGCCGCGCCGCCGGCCGTCTCGTTGGTGTTACTGGTGGTCATGGGGACCAACCCTAAGGGGCGTGCGGAGGCTCTCCACGGGGCGGGCGAATGTTCCCACGTGCTGTGCGGAGGTTCCCGCATACTCCGCGGTTGCTCCCGCGTGCCCTGCGGTTCCTCCCGCATACTCCGCGGTTGCGCCCACCTGCTCGGCGGATGTTTCCGCATTGCTCCGCGGTTGCCCCCGCATGGCCTGCGCGCGCTCCCTGCGTCCGGCGACGGACGTGGCTGGAACGCGTCGCGGGCGGGGGCCGCCGGGACCGGGGCCCGCCGGGACCGGGACGGCGCCCGTGGCCCCGTACCGCACATCAGTGATCGGTCTTCAGCGCCTTGTGGAAGTGCACGTCCTGATGACCGCCCGGAATACCCTCCGTGCGGCCCGTCTCTCGGTAGCCGTGCCCTTGGTAGAAGCCGGGGGCCTGGAAGGTGAAGGAGGAGACGATCACCTCGGTGCAGCCCCGCCGGGCGCCCTCCTCCTCGGCCGCCCGCAGCAGCTTGCTCCCCCAGCCCGCGTGCCGCTGGTCCTCGCGCACCCACAGCATGTCGATGGCGCAGAGGCTGCCCCAGGCCCAGGCGGTGAGGCCACCGACGAGGTCGCCCGCGGAGTCGGTCACCCGGACGGAGAGCGGGACCGGCTCCCCGGCGCCGGTGGCACGGCCGTTGAAGGCGGTCAACTCGTCGTCGAGGCGCTGCCGCAGGGCCTCGTCCTTGTCGCCGACCTGCAACGACGCGGGTGCGGGCGGCTGATGTGCGGTACTCATGGCGCGGAGTATCCCAGCCTCGGGGGCCAGGGTCCGAACGCCCTTCCTGCGGCCCGCACGCACGGCGGGACGCGCCCGGCCGGAGACGTACGGCCCATGACGTACAGCCAGAGACGCACAACCAGAGACGTACAGCCGGAGACCTACAGCCGGAGACCTACAGCCGGCTGCATGCGCCAGGGCGTCCGCGACACCAGAACGGGTCGCGGACGCCCACGAACAGGCGTGTGCCGGCACAGAGTCAGGGATCAGAGAGTCGCCGCGGCGCTGGCGATGGCCGACGCGAAGGTCGAGACCTCGGAGTAGACGCCGGGGGCGTTGGCCCGGGCGCAGCCTATGCCCCAGCTGACGATGCCGACCTGGATCCAGGCGTTGGCGCTGTCCCGGCGGAACATCGGGCCGCCGGAGTCGCCCTGGCAGGTGTCGACGCCGCCCGCTGCGTAGCCGGCGCAGATCTCGTCGCTGGCGACAAGACCGCTGTAGCCGCTGTAGGCGCGACAGGTGGCGTCACTGATGAAGGGCACGGTCGCCTTCAGCAGGTAGCGCTGCTGAGCGCCGCCTTCGCTGGCCGATCCCCAGCCGGCGACGGTGAAGGTGCCGGTGTTGTACGTCGTGGTGGTGGCGATCTTCAGGGTGGACTGGGTGGTGATGGGCGAGGCGAGCTTGATGAGCGCCCAGTCCTTGCCGGCGCCGGTGTAGCCGGGGGCCCGGTAGACGTAGGTGGACTTGACCTGGACCCGGCCGGTGGTGGACTGGAGGTCGACGACGCCGGCGGTGGCGGTGATGCTGGTGTTGGCGCCGGTGCCGCTCACGCAGTGCGCGGCGGTGAGCACGATCTGCTGGGTGTAGAGCGCGCCGCCACAGCCCATGGAGAGCCGGACCATGAACGGGAACTCGCCCTGCGCGGCCCGGGTTCCACCGATGACGGGCGCGGGTGCGGCCTGTGCGGTGGAGAGGGGCTGGAGGGAGACGGCCGCGAGGAGGACGGCACCGATGGCGAGCGTTCTCTTGACGCCGGTGAACTTCTTCAGGAACTTCAACGTGCTTCCCTTCGTGGGGGGTTGAACGTGCGGCGGGGAGCCGCACGTCACGCACAGCACTGGGACGCGGCACCGATAGCGCCACTGACCCGAGGTGCCTGGCATGTTCCTGCCAAGCTGTTGCGGATTATGGAGAGCGCGCCACGACCCCGGCAAGGGGCTCATTTTGGCCATGTCCGGTTCGCCGCCCTCGTCCGCACTCCGCCGCCCGACGGAACCCGGCCTACAGTGGAAGTCGGTTCCGGCGTCTTCAGGGGGTGCGGACGTGGCGAACGGCGGACCCGTCGAGCACGGCTTCCCGCACCTCGACACGGTGCGGGCCTCGATCACCGCGGTCTACAGACGCCTCTCGTACGACACCGTCCACACCTTCGCGACCAGCGTGGCCCCCGCCGACGTGGCCTTCAGTGACAGCGACGACCTGCATCTGGGCGCCCAGCGCGTGGCCCGCGAGATGGTGCGGCACTACCGGCTGCCGGACGCCCGGATGATCATCGGCTTCCGCGAGATGACCCACGCGGCGAACGTCGAACTCGCCGCGGGCCCCGAGTACTTCATCGAGCTCAACGACCGGTTCCGTACCCACCGCCGGGACATCGGTGCCGCCCTCGCCCACGAGGTCATGCACGTCTACCTGCACCGCCTGGACCTCGCCTTCCCCGGCACCCGGGACACCGAGATCCTCACGGACACCGCGGCGGCCTACCTCGGCGCCGGCTGGCTCCTTCTCGACGCCTACCGCGAGGACGCGGCCTCCTCGCAGAAGCTCGGCTATCTGACGCCGGAGGAGTTCGGATACGTCCTCGCCAAGCGCGCCCTGGTCTTCGGCGAGGACCCCGCGATCTGGTTCACCAGCCCCCAGGCGTACACGGCGTACACCAAGGGCATGGCCCAGGCCCGCCGCGACGAGCAGCAGCAGCCGCTGACCGCGGCCGGCTGGGCGGGCCGCCGCCGCTACGCCAAGGACCGCCGCTACGCCCAGGACCACCCCGGCCACGGCTCACCGTCCGGCGTCCCCTACACCTTCAGCGCCGACGGTCGCGGCCCACTGGGCGTCTCGTTCCCCTGCCCGACCTGCCACCAGCGGATCAGGGTGCCGGTACGAGGCCGGGTACGGGCACGCTGCGCGCTGTGCCGGACGGTGCTGGAGTGCGACACGTAGGAACCCGGGATGGGTGGGAGGAGTGAGGCAGAACACCCCAAAAGCCTTTGCCTCGGGCGCCCTTCGAGAGCGAGGGTCGAAGGATGAGCAAGAACGACCCTGCGGCGCTCGTCTTCACCGCTGTGTACGAGGGTGACGAGGACGCGGTCGTACGGCTGCTGCGTTCCGGCGCGGATCCGGAGTCTGTGGACGAGGACGGCCAGACGGTGCTGTACCTGGCGGCGGTCAGCGACCAGCCCGACATCGTACGGCTGCTGCTTGCGGCCGGCGCCGCGCCCGACCGGCTCAGCGCGGGCTCCGATGCTCCCCTGTGCGGGGCGGCGTGCGGCGGCCACACGGAGGTCGTACGGGCCCTGCTGTCGGCCGGGGCCGGACCCGACACGGTGGAGGAGCACGGGTTCACCGCGCTGGCGTGGGCGCTGCGGTGCGGCCATGTCGCGGTGACGGAGGCCCTTCTCGCGGGCGGCGCGGACCCGGACCGTCCCGGTCCGACCGGCGAACCCCCGCTGGTGGCGGCCGCGCGCCGGGGCTCCCCCGGCTGTGTACGCGCCCTCCTCACGCACGGCGCACAGTCCCGGTCCGAGGCCCTTGCGGAGGCCCGCCGCTGGCTGACCCTCGACGTGGAGGCCGAACTCCGCGCGGGCCTGGAGCAGGCCTACGATCCCGGCTGCCGCTTCGTCACCCACCGCTACCCGGACGACGGCGGCGACATCATCGAGGTCCAACTCCTGGACCCGCGAGGCCGCGCGGTGGCGGGGAACGACCAACAGACGGGGCACCTGGAGATAGCCGCCCTGCTCGAAGCGGTCCTGCGCGGCACGGGTTCCTGAGCGGGGCGGGCCGGGGAGGTTTTTTCGCCCCCTCCGCCCCTACCCGTCCCTTCTTTCTGGGGGCTGCCGCCCCCAGGCCCCCGCTGTCGCGCTGGACGCGCTCGTCCTCAAACGCCGGACGGGCTGAGGGG
>NZ_JBHXMF010000017.1:104775-141454 GCF_042721055.1 Streptomyces sp. NPDC058470 | reverse complement strand
GCTGTCGGCCATGGCCGACAGCAACGCCTCCAGTCCGTCCGAGGAGAAAGCACCCACGTACGCAACTCCTTTCGGCTCCCCGGGAGTCACTCCCCGCTCCCGACGAGATGTGAACTAACGCTGCTGTTTATCGGTCAATTTTGAGCTCGTAGCGTCCCCATACGGTCGACCTTTCCAGGTTCATGACACTCTCGAATGCTCGGGGGCACTCACAGGCCCTACCGGCGGGAGGACGCTGGTGGAGTTCGAGATCAGGCTTTCGGGATCGGTGGAGATTCGGGCAGCGGGCCGCCGTAGTGATCTCGGATCGACAAAAACGAGGGTGACGCTCGCCGCCCTCGCCTGGGACGCGGGCCGCACGGTGAGCGTGGACACGCTGATACACCGCATCTGGGACGAACATCCGCCCGGCAAGGCGAGAGAAGCGCTCCACGCCCACATCTCACGGATCCGAGGCTCCCTGCGGATCGCCGGGGGCGACGCACCCGCGATCGTCAGCCGTACGAACTCGTACTCCCTGGAGGTCGACCCTGACCAGGTCGACCTGCGCTGTTACACGAGCTGCGTCGAGCGAGCCCGTTCTCTCGGAGACAGCCACGACGAGGAAGCCGTCCTGCGCCTGCTGGACCGGGCGGACGGTCTCTGGCACGGCGAACCACTGGCCGGGATCACCGGATCCTGGGCCGAGCATCTGCGCGCCGCCATCGGTGAGACCGGTCTCGTGGCCGCCATGACCAGGGCCGAGATACTGCTCCACGGAGGGAAGTTCGCCGACGCCGTTCCCGTGCTCCTGCCATTGGCCGAGGCACATCCCGTGGACGAGGCTCTGGCTGAACGACTGGCCGTCGCCCTGTACGGCAGCAACCGGACGGCCGAGGCGACCAGACTGCTCCAGCGGACGCGGCAGCGTGTCGTCCGTGACATCGGTCTCGACGCGGGCCGCGGGCTGCACCGAGTCCACCAGGGAATCCTGGCGGGGGCCCCGGCGGCGGCCCTGTTCTCCCGCGCCGGAGCCGACGAGAAGACGACACCCCGGCCGACGCGCCGGATCCCGGACAATCTGCCGCGCGATGTTCCGTGGGCCGGACGGCGTGAAGAACTGCGGCGGCTCACCGCAGCGCTCTGCGAGGGACAGGGAGTCTCGGACGTCGTCACCGTCGAGGCGATCCATGGAATGGGCGGTGTCGGTAAGTCGGCCCTGGCCGTCCATCTGGCGCACCGATTACGGGAGCGATTCCCGGACGGGCGTGTCTTTCTGCACCTGGGCGGGTGTTCCGTCGACCGGACACCGCCGACTCCGGTCCGGGCACTCACCGAACTGCTGCGGCTGGTCGGTTTGGCCACAAAGGAACTCTCGTGCGAGCTCGACGAGTTGGTCGCGCTGTGGCGCTCGGTGGCGCGTGACCGCCGGATGCTGGTGATCCTCGACGACGCGACGTCCTCCGCCCAGATCCGTCCCCTGCTTCCGGGTGCATCTCCGACAGCGGTCGTCGTGACCAGCCGCCGTCGGCTGCCCGGACTGCCCGGAGTGCGACCGGTCTCACTCGACGTGCTGCCGCCCGAGGACGCGGTCGCGCTGCTCTCGGAGCGGCTCGGGAAGGGCCGCGACACCGATCCGTCGGACCTGGCGGAGATCGTTCGGATCTGCGGGTACCTCCCGCTGGCTGTCGAGATTGCCGCGAGCCGGTTGCTCGCCCACCCCTCGTGGACCACGTCCGACCTGTTGCGCCAGCTCGGCGGCGGAGGCGGTGGTGGCCGTCTGGCCCAACTCCACGATATGGAAAGGACGTTGACACATGTCTTCGCGATCTCCTACAACGCGCTGAACGCCGAGCTGCAGCTGGTCTTCCGCCGTATCGGACTGCATGTGGGGGTGGAGTTCGGGCCTCGGGCGGTCGCTGCGCTCACAGGATTCTCCCTGGAGACGGCCGAACGCTTACTCGAGGAACTTCTGGCTCATCACCTCGTGTCCGAGCCCATTCCATACCGTTTCACCATGCATGATCTTTTACGCGACTACGCGCGATCGCTGATCGATGCCGGTGACGCCGATTCCGAGGACGACGTCCGACGGGCACTGCAAAGCCTGGTGGATCATTACGTCCATGCTGCGGACCGGGCCGACCGGCTCGCCTATCCCTTCCTTTCGCGCACGGGTCTCGATACCGGTGATCCCGCCACTCCACCGTTTCCGGAAATCGTCGACGCGCAGTCGGCAGAACAGTGGCTGATCGCCGAGTCGGCCAATCTCCTGGACACGCTGGACTGGCTTGTAAAGCACGGCACGGAACGTCAACTCGCCATGGCTGTACATGTGTTGGCGGGATTCCTGGACATGGAGGGACACCTCGCCGCAGCCGAGCCGTTGCTTCGGCGCGCCGCGGCCCATTGGGACGTCGCAGGTGACAGCGTGGCCAGGGCGCAAGCCCTGCTCGACCTCTGCGTGGTGTACACCCACGGCTCCCGCTACGGCGAGGCCACCTCGGCCGCGCGTGAGGCACTTGACGTCGCCCGGTCTCTGGAGGACCGGGAACTGGAGAGCGAATGCATTCACCAAATCTCGATCTCCATGTGGCAGACAGGCCAGTACGCTCTGGCTCGATCGCTTCAGAAAGACTCTCTGAGTTCTCTACTGCAAACGGAAGATATCCTTCGGATAGCGCGCTGTAGAAATTTACTTGGAATAACTCACCTCCACCTTGCGGAGAATGACGAAGCGCTGGCGTGCTTCGCCTCGGCCCTTGTCGGCTTCACGGCGGTAAGTGATGATCGCGGAAGATATAGTGCGCTGAATAATACGGCGGAACTTTACAAGAGAACTGGGCATCCAGAGGCGGCGGAAATAACTTATCGGCAGGCTATGGTCGTGGCGGATCGGATGGGGAATCCGAGAGACAAAGCCACGCTCCAAATGAATGTGGCATCCGTCATCGATGAGTTGGGCAGAACCGATGAAGCCCTCGCGTTATACAGTGCGGCTATTCCGGTGCTGAGGGTCGTCGGAGACCGGCGTGCGGAGGCCATCGCGCTTACGCGAATCGGCAGGGCGCATCGTGCGGCCGGACGCACGGAGGAGGCCTTGGTGCAACACGTCGCCGCACTTGAGGTAATACGTGCCATCCACGCGGCCGGTGAAGAGGCCGATGTGCTCTACGACTTGGCCCTGGCCGAACGGGATGCGGGGCAAACGGCTCAGGCTGTGGCCCACCTGGAGGAGTCCCTGAGGGTCAGCCGGCAGATAGGCGCTCCCGTCGAGGAGGCCCGTGCCGCGGCATTGCTGGCCGAACTTCGGGGCGAAGTTACTGCCTAGGAAATAAAAGGGAGACGTGCGGGCGCGCAGAGTTACGCGCGTAAACCGGCACAGACTTAAGTCGTGCTGCCATTGAGGCGTCCTCGCGTCCGGGCACCCTGTAGGATTATCGCTCGGAGGGCGCTGCTGCCACCGGTCCTGGTCGGACTTTGCCTTCCTCGTTTTTCGCGCATCGACCGGTGTTACATGAATTTGAAAGGTACATGGCTACGTGAAATACCTGCACGCCGCTGCGATACTTACATTCACATGCATTGCATATGCAATCATCAGCGGACCTGGGGGACCGACCAACCTCAGTATATGAACGGCCCGGTGTCCGGAACTTGCCGCCAACTCGTGGCTCGGTACCGGACACCGACTCCCGAATGTGGCCGACGGCGATCGCTCCGGTGAGCGGGCGGCTCTGAGACGATGACGCTCCGATTCGTTCGACTCCGCGGAACGACTGGGGGTACAGGCGTGGATCCGATTTCGGCGAGCCTTCTCACGGCGGTGGCGACCGGGGCGGGCGGTCAGATGGGGCTGCAGCTCTGGGAGGCGTTGCGCGGGCTGGTGAGGGGAGGCCGGGCAGAGGAAGCTGCCGGATCACCGGACCCGGCGACCGGCGAAGACGAACTGACCTCCTTGTCCGAAGCTCCCCACGACCTGGAGCGAGCGCGGGCGCTCAGCGAGGCACTGAGGCGCCGTGCGGAGCAGGACCTCTTGTTCCGCACGAACTTGATGCAATGGCAGCAGCAGGCGCAGTTGTTGCGTACCGGTGACGGAAACACGACTAATACCATCAGTGGGGGCAGTCAGGGCGGCCCGGTCGTACAGGGGCGAGACTTCTCCGGGATCAACTTCAATGTCCCGGGCCAGGGGTAGCACCCTCATCAGTCATCAGTCATCAGTCATCAGCCATCCGTAGGTCGGGGGGCCCGATGGGCGCGGCGGCACCGGCCGTGGGAGGGGTCTCCCGCACCTTTGAGGGGCCGGGACGTACACGGTCCAGGGCCGAGGTCCGTGACGCGGTCGCTGACGTGGTCCGGCGCCAGACGGAGTCCGGAGCTGCCGCGTGATCGCCGTCATTGCGGATACTTCCGGTCTGCTGGCCGCTCTCGCCTCGACGCACCCGGAGCAGGGGGCGGCGAACGAGGCGATCATGGCGGCCGGGCTCCTGGCTATGTCCCCGTTCCCTGCTGGCGGAACTCGATCACGCAGCCACCCGCGAACTCGGGCGCGCGGTCGCCGTCAGCGCGGTCGATGACCTCCGGCGTTGGATGAGCCGGGACCGGGTCGTCCTGCCCGAGATCACGGGGAACCCCCTGGGCGCCGCCCAGTCCGTCCGCGTCCGCTACGGCGCACTGGATCCCGACCTCGCCGATGCGGTGAACGGGGCGGTGGCCGTGGAGTACGACACCGACGCGATCCTCACCCTCGACCGGCGCGACTTCCGTGCCGTGCGGCCGCTCGGCCGCCACAAGGCTTTCCGGGTGTTGCCGGAGGATCTGCCACTCTGAAGCGATCACTCCGGCGCCGAAGTGCCTCTGCCAGAAGGGCAACGGCGAGAGCGAGTGAGCGAGCGGCCTCTGGGTTTTCCTCGGCCGCTGCGCACGCCCAACTCGTTGAGCGCTTCGCCAGTGCGCAGATGCCGATGCGCAGAGCGGCCGACATCCTGCCCGCCGTCCGCGCGGAGGCCAGCCGATCTCGAACTGGCGCGGCCCGGGAACGGTGGCCTTGTCCCTCGGCATCGGCCCTGTGCAGCAGCGGCCTCCGCGCCCCCGGCCCACCTGCACCGGTCCGCACCCCATCGCCGCATTCCGGCCGGCCCGCGGCTCAGTGGTCGTCGGTGATGGTGGTCGCGATGCCGTTGCTGATCTCCACCTCGGCGGAGAAGCCCTTCTTGGCGGCCGTCTCCAGTTGGGCCTCGGTGCACTCGACGCCGCCCTCGCCGCCCGGCCCGGTGTTCACGGCGTCGCAGATGTCGTCGTAGCCCATGATCTTGGTGTCATCGGCGACGAGGAACTGCTGCTCGGTGCCCTTCATGTCGGAGACGGTGTACTTGCCCGGCGCCAGGTAGGACACGTTTCCGAACCAGGTTCCGTTGACACCCTTGCCCTGGTCGATGCCCTCGATGACCGACTCGTCGCCGCCGGAGGACGAGTCGGAGTCCGACCCGGAGGAGCCGGAACCGGAGTCGGCGTCCTGCTGGGCGGCGCGGCGCTCGGTCACCAGGGTCGCGGCGCCGTTCTTCATCTCCACGTCGGCGTTCACGGCACCCTTCTTGAGGGCTGCCTCCAACTGGTCCAGCGTGCACGGCGCATCCACCTTGGAGTCGGCCCGGCCGCATATGGTGCCGACGCCGTAGACCTCGGTGTCTTCGGCGACCCAGAACTGTTGGTCCTCCTTGCCCGCTACGGACACGATGTACTTGCCCGGGGCGAGATAGGTGACCTTGCCGCTCTTGAACGAGCCGCTGACGCCCTCGGAGCTCTTGGCGTCCGACGTATTCCCCGCGACCGCCACCGGGCTTGCCGCGTCCGTCGGGCTCTTGTCGGACGAGCTGTTGTCCGTGCCGCTCTGGCATGCGGTCATCAGCAGTCCGGCGGTGAGCGTGGCGGTGGCGACGATGGCCTGGCGCAGGTGGCGGTTCAGCACGGGAGATTCCTTCCGGAGGCGGGGTGGCAGGGAGCCGGCGGCGTTTCCGCCCCTTCCCGCTCTGTGATCACTATGAGGAGGCTCAGCTCCCACAGGTCACGCCTGTCCTTGCTTCAGAACAGCGCGGTCACACAGCCATGACACAGCAACACATCGGCTGTGAAAGCCGGTTGTCACCGTTGGTGGCGCGTTGGTGGCGCGTTGGTGGGGACCGGCGTGTGCTGTTCGGCGCGCTCCTCCTCTTCCCGGCCCGGCGCGCTGTGGGGGTTCTGGGCGAGTCCGCGCGAAGTCCGGTGAAGCAGATCACTGCCAAGTCCATGCTGAGTACACTCCGTCACCTGGCAGGAGGGTCGGCTGTGGGGCGAGGGGCGGGGCGGGTGGGGCGGTGCTGGTGACGCCGGAGGCCGGGGACAGGATCGCTGACCGGTATCTCTTGCAGGAGCCCATCGGCAGAGGCGGAATGGGCGTCGTCTGGCTGGCCTGGGACGAGCGGCTCGAACGGCCGGTCGCGGTCAAGTGCGGGCGCCTGGACGACGATCGGGCAACGCGACGGCTCATGGGCGAGGCGCGCAATGCCGGGCGGCTGCACCACCCGAACATCGTGGGCGTCTTCGACTTCGTCGACGAGGGCGCCACCTGCTGGATCATCATGGAGTACGTCCCCTCGCGCAGCCTTGCGCAGATCGTGACGGAGAGCGGCCCGCTCACGCACGAGGAGGCCGGGTCGATCGGCTGCCAGATCGCCGCCGCGTTGGTGAAGTCCCACCGCGCGGGCGTGGTGCACGGCGATGTGACGCCGGAGAACATCCTCGTCACCGGCGAAGGCATCGCGAGACTGACCGACTTCGGGATCTCGCGGGCCCTGTGGAGCGACGTCACACACAGCGCGCCGGGCAGTGTGCGCGGCAAACCCCGCTATCTGGCACCGGAGTTGGCCAAAGGGCAGCCCGCGGGGGAGAAGTCCGACGTGTTCTCCCTCGGCGCCTCCCTGTTCGCGGCGGTCGAGGGCCGGTCGCCGTACGGGGAGGCCGAACACCTCATGGCGTATCTGGCCCGGGCCGTCGAGGGACACATCGAGCCCATGCACAGGTCCGGCCCGCTGGACGGGCCGCTCACCGAGCTGCTGGAGGTGGAGCCCCGGCGTCGGCCCGACGCCGCCAGAGCGCAGCAGCTCCTGACGCGCGCGGCGCCCCCACCCCCGTACATCCAGGAGCAGTTGCACGACAGCCGTACGGGGGACCGCACGCTACGGTTGCCGCGACTCCTGCGCCGCGCTGGGGACTTCACGCCCTTCATGCTTCAACCGCCACAGCCCGTACGTCGACGACGACGCCGCCACCCCTTGGCGATTACGGCAGTCGCGGTGGTCGCGGTGGGCGCGATCACGGCCGGTCTCGTCGTCTTCGGCCCGTGGGCCTCCAAGGACGAAGGTGACAAGGGGAGTCGTACCGGCGCGGCCGACGCGAAACCGTCGGCCACGGCGCAGGCCGGCGCCATCGGCGACGAGCGCACGGCGGACCCCTGCGGGCTGCTCGACGCGGCTTCGCTGAGCCGCTTCGGCGACACCGCACTGGACCCTGACTACGGGGAGATCGACCGGTGCGACGTCCTGGTGCGCAACAACAGTGGTGACGACAACGCGGATGTTCAGGTCAACCTCGATTCGGACCGGGACGATTTCGACGACATCCAGTCCACCCGCCTGGTCGGCAGCCTCACCGTCGTGACGCTCAAGCGCGACGGGACGGCCTGCGCACGGGCCGTCCTGACCACCGACGGCAAGCAGGTCCGCGTCATCGGGAAGCAGTTCGACACCCCGTCGCCCGACCCCTGCGAGATGGCCGACGCCGCCACCGACCACGTGGTCGGCGTACTGGCCGAGGGCCCGGTGCCCCGGCGTTCGTCGTCGCCGGCCGCGGACTCCCTGGCCCGGCTCGACACCTGCACGCTGCTCGATGCCACCGAGCTCAAGCGGCTTCCCGGCGTCGAGGTGGACAACCGGGACCGCGGCTTCGGTTCCTGGGACTGCGACTGGTCGAGCGATGACGGCGACCGCGCGGTGGAGATCCAGTTCAGCCAGGACAACTCGCTGGACGCCGACGACGGAACGCCGGTGAACGTCGCGGGCTCGAAGAGCTACTTCATCGCGGACGAGGCCGAGGACGACAGCTGCACCGTACGGACCCCGCACCGCACCTACACGGACCCGGTCGGCGACCGCACCACCGAACTCTTCCAGCTGACCGTGTACGCTCCGCAGCCGACCGGCCAACTGTGCGACGCCGCAACGGAGTTCGCCGCCGTCGTCGTACAGAACATCGCAAAGCGACTGCCCCCGACGTGACATGACTGAGCCGGGGACGGCACGGAGGCACGGCCTCGGCTTGTGCCCTTCGGAGGCATCCATCGGGCCCGTGGGGAGCTGTCGCACAGTAAGCGTCGGCGGAAGCCGTACAGATACCGTGCGTACGCAACCGGCAACCCGGCAGTCGGCAAGCAGCAACCGGCAAGGCCCCGGGAGGTTGTCCGTTCTTACCGGCATGCCAAGGGCACGGCTGCGAAGAACGGGCTCTGCCCGTCAGCGCGACGTCCGGTCGGCGACATCGGGCGGAGGAGCGGACGGAGCCGCCTCCAGGCGCAGATCCGGCGCGTCCGTGCGTTCGGTGCACGGGACCGGGACCGGGACCGGGACCGGGACGCAGGGGAGAGGGGCGTGAGCGGCGGGGACTTGGGGATACGCGGCGGAGAAGGGCAGCGGCGGCGGGGCCGGTGCCGGTGTCGGCGCGGGGACGGCGCGGGTCGGAGTGCGGCGGCGCGCCAGCCAGAGGACGGCCGCCGTGTACAGGGCGATGCCGGCCAGGTCGATGGCCACCAGCTGCCAGGAAGCGTCCGCGGCGGTGTCGTCGCTCTTCAGGCCGTCGACGACGGCGGCCGAGACACCGAAAGCCAGGAGGTTGTTCACGGCGTGCAGTCCGATCGCCGCCTCCAGGCCGCCGGTGCGTACGGTGAGCCAGCCCGCGACCACCGCGAACACGGCCAGGTCGGCGAAGCCCCACGGGGTGCCCCAGCCATGGGCGGCGGCGAACAGCACGGCCTGTGGCACGAGCGCCCACCAGGGGGAGCGCACGAAGCCGCCGACCGCCTGCGTGAGCCAGCCGCGGAAGACGTACTCCTCGGCGGCCGCCTGGAGCGGCACCAGGAGGACCAGCATGGCGAGGGCCGGCCCGAAGACCTCCCAGCCCGCCCACCGCGACGGCGTGGCGTCGTCCATGGGCGGCAGGAGCATGGCCCCGGCGGTCACGGCGAGGACCAGGAGGGCTGCCAGCACGCACAGTCCCAGCCAGCGCCACCGCAGTCCGCCGGTCACGGACGAGACCGTGCCTGCCGGGCGGCGGCCGGTCCAGCGCACCGCGAGCAGGACGACGGGCAGGGCGGAGGCGATCACCAGCAGGTCGAGGGCGGTGCCTGTGACGGGACCGAACTCGACGGTTCCGTCGGGGGCTTCGGGGTACCCCCTGGCCGTTCCCAGGGCGAAGCTGAGGCCGTAGAGCAGCGCGGCCACGAGCACGCACGCCACGGCCACGAACCCGGTGCCCAGCACGGACCGCCACCATCGATGGCGTGCTGAGGCGCGGGCCATGCGGTGGTAGGGGAGCAGTTCGGGGAGGGGCGCGGGTACCGGTGCAGCGAGCGAAGTCGTCATGGAGACAAGCCTCGCCGCGGGCCTGATTCCCCACATCGGCCGCGGGCACGAACGGCGCCTCTGTCGGAGGGTGGAGAGCGGCCTCGTACCTGGGGCCTGTGTCGCGCCGCAGTACCCGGCCCTACGCTCGTGCCGAGATGGAGACGACACGCAACTGGCTGCTCCCCGCGCTGCTCGCGGCCGGACAGATCGCCTGGCTGTGGCCCGGAGTCGGCTTGGCCGGCGCGGAGGTGCCCGGGGCGGCGGCACTTGTCGCAGTCCTGGGCGCGGTGGTCGCCGAGACGGCCGCGCTGGGCCGTCGACGGCAGGCGCCGGTCCGGGCCCTGGCCTGGTCCCTCGGCGCTCTCCTGCTGGGCCAAGTGGCCTGGCAGGACGGCTACTTTGGGGCGGGTGCGCCGGTCGCGCTGTATTCGGTCGCGGTCCGCTGTCCGGTGCCCGTGACCGTACGCGCGCTCGCCGCGGCCGTGGGTGTCGAGTGGTTCCTGTCGATCGTCCAGGTCGGGGTCCGGCCCGCGCTCGCCTCGGAGTGGGTGCTCGGCGCGCTCCTGTACGCCGTCTGCGCGGGGCTCGGTGAGGCCCGACGGCAGTGGCTCAAGGGGCGGTCGCTCGCGGCCAGCCGGCTGGCCGGCGCGGAGGAGATCCGGCGGCGGGCGGGCGACACCGAACGGCGGCGGCTGGCCCGCGAACTGCACGACGTGAGCGCCCATCACCTGACCTCCGTCGTCATCACGGCCGACGCCGCGCGCAGACTCGGCGGCAGCAGGCCCGAGTTGACGGCCGAGGCGCTGTCGTTCGCCGAGCGCACCGGTACCGAGACCCTGACGGCGCTGCAACGGCTCGTCGGTCTGCTGCGCGCCGTCGACCGTTCGGATCCACGTCCGATGACCGCGCGTGTCGAGGAACTCATCGCCGGATTCGGCCGGTTGGGGCGTCCGATCGATGCCGTGCTCCCCGCCGACCTGGCCGGTCCGGCGGCCGAGGCGGTCCACGGAATCGTCCGCGAGGCCCTGACGAACGCCTTGCGGTACGCCCCGGGCTCCGCCGCGCACGTCAGCGTCCTGCGCGGTGAGGGCGTCCTGGAACTGGGCGTCGACAACGCTCCTCCGCGCGGCGCGGCGCCGGACGGAGTCGGCGGCGTCGACGGCCTGGGGTCGGGACGAGGCGTCGCGGGGATGAAGGAGCGGGCCGCGGCCGTGGGCGGGGAACTGTCGGCCGGCCCCGCACCCGGCGGTGGCTGGCGGGTCCGGGCCACGCTGCCCGACGTCACGGGGCCGTGGGGTCCGCCCGAGGGCGCGGGCCGGCGCGACGTGCTGCGGGAGCAGCGGCTTGCCGACCCCGCGCTGGTGTTCACGGCGACGCTCCTTCCCCTGTTGCTCGCCCTGGTCACCGTGGAGGAGTGGACCGGCGCGAGCCTGCGCACCGCGGTGCCCGGCCTGCTCGTCGTGGCCGTGCTGCTGGCCGCGCACGCGGTGCCGCTGCTGTGGCGGCGGCGCGCTCCCTGGTCGGCGTTCCTCGGCGTGCTGGCCACGTCGTGGCTGTGGCCGGCGGCGATTGTCGGGGTCGGCCTGCCGTCGCGGGTGTCCGAGTTCTTCGCCGGCGGTGCGCTCGTGGAGCTGCTGGCGGTGTACGCGGTGGCGGTCTACGGCCGGGGAGCCGCCGGTACCTGGCCCGCGTGGTGTGCGGCGGCGGTCTCGCTCTCCGGGACCCTTGTGGCGACGGCGGGCGCGGACGGCGAGTTGTCGGGCGAGGACTTGATGTGGCCCGCCGCCGTGGTGATGTTCGTGCCGTTGGCCGTGGTGCTCGCCGTTGTGTTCGCCGGCCTGTGGGGTGCCGGGCTCGCCGTGCGGCGCCGACGGCTGCGGATCCTGGCCCAGGACGACTTCGCGCTGGCCGGCGCGCTGTGGCATGCGGAACGGGCCGCGGACGCCGAACGGCACCGGCTGGCGGCGAAGTTGCGCGACGCCGTCCTGCACCCCACAGCGGGACTGGTCGAACAGGCCCGGCAGGGGCGACTGGAGGAGGTGGCCGCCGGTGCCCGGTCGGCACTCGCCGCCATGCGTGAACTCCTGCACAGCCTGGGTGAGTCGGAGGACGGTACCGGGCCAGGGCTCGCTCCGGCGCCCACCGCCGCGGACCTCGACACGCTGTGCCGGACCGTACGCGCGGCCGGTCGGGACGTGACGCTGCGGGGCCTGCCGGAGGCCGCACGGAATCTGCCGCCCGCTGTGACCCTGTCGGCGTACCGGATCGTAGAGGCGGCGCTCGGCGCGGGCGACCAGGGGCCGGCGCGGGTCACGCTACGCCGACGGCGGGACACCCTGCGCGTCACGGTGACGGGCGTACCGCTGGCCGTGACCGGCCCCGTGGCCGAACGCCTGAAGGTACAGGTGGGGACACGGCCCGGACGTATCACTCTCGAACAGGCAGGTACCGTACGGGTGTTGCTGTCGACCCGGCCGAGTCCGCCGGAGTCCGTCCAGGAGGTGTTCCCGTCACCACACGCGTGATGGTCGTCGACGACCAGGCGGTGGTGCGCGCCGGATTGGCCGCCATCGTGGACGCCGAACCCGATCTGACGGTGGTCGCCGAGGCCGGTGACGGGGCGTCGGCGGTGTCGCTCGCCGCCACCGAGGCGCCCGACCTCGTCCTGATGGACATCCGCATGCCCGGCATGGACGGTCTCACCGCGACCCGTCTCATCACCGCGCAGGAGCGCCCGCCCCGAGTCCTCGTCCTGACCACCTTCGACCTCGACGCCTACGTGTACGAGGCGTTGCGCGCCGGAGCCTCGGGGTTTCTGCTCAAGGACGTCCTGCCCGAGGACCTGCTGTCCGCGATCCGCGTGGTCGCCACCGGAGAGGGCATCCTGGCCCCGACCGTGACCCGCCGGCTCATCGACACCTTCGCCCAGGGCGCCCCGCAGCCGCCGTCCGTGACGGGTGCGCTGTCCTCCCTCACGCCGCGCGAGAGGGAGGTCCTGCTGCATATCGCGTCGGGCCTGACGAACGCCGGGATCGCCGCCGCCCTCGGAGTGACCACGGGCACCGTGAAGACCCATGTGAACGCCCTGCTGTCCAAGCTGGGCCTGCGGGACCGGGTACAGGCCACGATCCTGGCCTACGAGAGCGGACTGGTCAGGCCGCGCGGAACAGCCTGAGCGCGGAAGCCACGCCCGGCCCCGCCGCGTGCCGACAGTACCGACAGGGGTGGCAGGGGTGGCAGGGGTGACGGTGCCGACAGGGGTGACGGTGGTGGTGCCAGTGGTGGAGTCAGACCTGTCGGCCGGTCAGGTGGGCCCGTCCGGACTCAGGGAGAAGGCCGTGTCGCCGGCCATCGCCACGATCGCGTCCTTGACGAGCAGCACTTGCGGCGGGGTGTTCTGCGCCTTGTCCCCGGGGTCGTCCAGTGCGGAGGTCCGCCATATCTCCGCTCCGGTGTGGCTGTCCAGTGCCAGCAGGCGGCCGAAGCGGTTGGAGAAATAGACCCGCTTGTACGTCGCCGACACCGCGGGCGCGGACAGGCTCTCCATGTCCGTCGCCTTCTGCCAGAGTTGCTTGCCAGTGTCCGCCGACACCGCGGTGACCGACCCGTTGGACCGGACGAAGTAGACGACGCCGTCCACAAGAGTGGCCGCGCCGGTCAGTGGACGTGCCAGCGGTATCCGTCTGACCTGCCCGGTTTCCGGGACCACTCGCAGCAGCGCGTTGTAAGGCCGTTCGTACCCGGCCTCGTACACGTCCTTCGCGGTCTGGGGGGCGAGGAACACGGGTTGCCCGCCGACGGCACCGAGCGCTTCCGCCTTCCGGGGCAGGGCGGCGGTTTCAGTCAGGCTGTCGGCTTCGAGCCTCATCAGCTCGACCGGGGCCTGGCCGGGCTCGGTGCCGGCCGAGCACAGGGCGTAAGGGACGCCTCCCAGCGCCGACGGAGTGCAGTACTCGTCCAGCGAGGGCGCCCGCCACAGTTCCTTCCCGGAAGGCCCGTAGGCGACGAACGACGAGTAGTCGGGGGAAAGGGTCAGCAGTCCGCCGTCGTACAGGACCGCGTCCTCGGACTTGCTGATGTCGCGTTGCCACCGCCGGTCCCCGGTACCGGCGTCGAGGGCCACTACGCGCCTGTTCGCATCGTCCGGATCCTCGTACACGTAGACCAGCCCGTCGCGGACGCCGATCGGTTGCGTCCCCTGAGGGCGGGTACCGGTCCGCCACACGGTGCGGCCGGAGGCCGGGTCGACCCTGGCGACCGTGACGCCCGTACCGCCACAGAACAGGGCGTTTCCCTCCGCCACGCACCCGGGGTTCTGGTAGTCGAGAGGGATACCCGTCACGTCGTACCGCAAGGCGGTGCGCCACGGCTGCCAGCCGTCGGGCAGCGACGCGGCACGGGCCGTCGTCGTGGCGGTGGCGGTGACGTCGGAGGCGGTGGTCGTGTCCCGGCCTGACAGGAAGAAGCCCGCCCCGACACTCAGCCCCGTGACGGCCAGCGCCGTGCCGAGGCCGGCGAGCACCCTCCGGGCTCGGCGTCCCTTGCCGGTGCCGGTCGCGACGCCCGCAGAGGTGGTGGCCGCGCCCTGAGGAGTGGGGCGGGGCCGGGACTTCGCGGACTCCCTGGTCTTCCGGGGCGCAGGGGAGTCGGAATCCGGCAGCGCCTGGAGCATGCGATGCAGATCCGCCAGTTCCGGCCGTGCGGCCGGGTCCTTGTCGAGGCAGCGCTCCACGATGCGCAGCAGCGCTTTGGGTACGCCGTCGAGGTCCGGGGCCTCGTACATGACCTGATAGCCGGTCAGGTACGGGCTGTCGCCGTCGAACGGTCCTGTGCCGACGGCCGCGAACACCATCAGCGAACCCAGCGAGAACACGTCCGAGGCCGGGGTGACGTCCCGGGGAGAGGAGAGCTGTTCCGGCGACATGAAGGGCGGAGTGCCGATCATCCGCCCGGTCACGGTGAGTCTCTGGTTATCGGCAGCGCGCGATATGCCGAAGTCGATGACGCGCGGCCCGTCCTCGGTCATCAGGACGTTGGCCGGTTTGAGGTCCCGGTGCACCAGGCCCGCCCGGTGGATGTCGCGTAGCGCCTCGGTGAGACCCAGCCCCAGCGCGCGCAGGTCACGCGGGCTCAACGGGCCGTCCTTCTTCACGACTTCGGCAAGATTGAACCCCGGCACGTAGAGCGTCGCCATCCACGGCCGGTCGGCGTCCGGGTCCGCGTCCACGACAGGCGCGGTGAAGGCGCCGCTCACTCTGCGCGCTGCCACGATCTCCTGCCGGAAGCGCGTTCGGAACTCCTCCTCCTGGGCGTACGGCCCGTGCACGAGCTTGACCGCAACCTGCCGTCCCGAGGCGGAGACTCCCAGATAGACGACTCCCATGCCGCCCGCCCCGAGCCGATCGAGAAGGGTGTAGCCACCTATGGACTCCGGGTCCCCGGTGCTCAGGGGCGTCATCGCCGATCATCCTTCCCAGCGCCTGCCTGCCTCACGGGGATCAGAGTAGGGCCTGCCACCCCGGAAGCGGAGCCGCGGCTATCACGGATCGGTGCCCACGTGGGCACGTGCCCACGGGGGACACGTGTCCCCCGTGCCCCTGTGCCGTGCGACGTCGCATCCGTCCTAGCGGGGGCTCCACTTGCGGCCGCCCAGAGGATAGTTGTGCCGGGGATGCCGGGACGGCCGGGACGGCCAGGACGGCCAGGACAGAGAATGAGGCGGGCCGGTGTGGTGACGCTTGTGTGCGTGACTTGCTCGCCGCTGCGGATCAGAGTGTCCTGGGCTTGCCGGGCGACCTCCTGGTCGGGGTCGCCGAGCAGCGGCAGCAGGACGGCGGCGGACCGGCCGGCCTCCTCGCAGTGTTCGATCCCACGGACGCCCTGACGGCGCACGAGCGGCACGGGGTGTGCGAGGGCCGCGACGTAAAGGTCGAGAACGGCCATGCCGAGCTGGGAGAACGCGAAGCCGACTCGCTTGCGGGACTCCTCGGTGGACGCGGAGACGAGCCCCTGGAGCAGACCGTCGAACCCCGCATCCCCGATCCGCCCGAGTACGGCGGTGATCGGCCGCCAGTCCACCGGGGACTCCGCGTCCATCACCTCCCGCACCAACTCCTTCACCCCGCCGGCGCCGAGCGTGACCAACGCGTCCGCTGCTGCCTCGTGCCGGTCTGGCCTGCCGAGGTCCCGTATCAGGTCGGCGTTCACTCCGTGCCGCTCCAGCAGGTCGACCAGGCTTCCGCGCGTCATCATTCCGCAAGGGTCTGACATCGACTGAGCAGTCCAGCTACTCGTACGTCCTTCGGGCAGGCCGTTCGTCCAAGAACGCCGTCCCATGATGCGGTCGTGGTGTGTCCCTTACCGGACTGGACAACAAGCAAGGCCCAGGTCTCGGACCTGGGCCTCAATGATGGAGCGGGTGACGAGAACCGAACTCGCCCTCTCAGCTTGGGAAGCGACGGTGCTTGCTGAGCCAGGTAGCGTCTGACCTGGTCTTGTGCTCTCTGTGGTGGCAGCCGAGGGTGCAGGCACGCACCGCTGTTGCCCGTGGTTGCCCGCCCGTACGGGCCCGGATTGGGCACGGCTGCGGAGGGGTCATTGGTCGGGATCCCCGTACTCCGTCTCGGGCACGCCGATGTCCGAGAAGATGGTCCGTGCCTGTCGCCTCATCAGTTCTGCGGCGTCGCCGTCGGTCTTCAGGTGGGCGCGGGCGAGCGCCATGAGGGTGCGGGCCTCGCCGAGCCGGTGGCCGGTCTCGCGGTGTACGGCGAGGGCCTCCTGGCCGAGCTCGACGGCTGTGCCGTGTCCTTCCTCGGCCTCCGCCGTCTCGCACAGGGCTGTCAGGGCCTGACCCTCCACCACGCGAAACGAGTGGTCGCGGGCCAGGACCAGCGCCTGCTCGGCGTGGGCGCGGGCCTCGTCGTACCGGCCCGTTTCCTTGTGGGTGAGGGAGAGGCACAGGAGGCTGTCCGCCTCGGCCCGTTTGAATCGTGCCTCGCGGGCCAGGGCGAGAGCCTGCTCGCCGGCCTGAAGTGCCCCGTCCTGCTGTCCCAGTCGTCGGCGGGCGGCGGCGACCGTGGTGAGGATGCCGGACTGAACCCAGTGCCGTTTCGTGCCCTCAACCAGGGAGAAGGCCCGCTCGGCCTGCTCCAACCCTTCGCCGTGTCGGCCGAGTTCGACATTGATCTTCGCGATGGCGTTGAACATCATCGCGTGGCCGTTGCGGTAACCGGCCGTCTTGCCGGAGGCCACCTCCGGGCCGAGAAGGTCGAGTCCGTCGGTGAGACGGCCGAGTTCCCAGTACACCCCGCCCAGGATCTGCAGGGCCGAGTAGGAGTCCCACCAGCTGACCTCTGCCGCGAGGGCGACGGCACGTTCGAGGTGGTCCGCGGCCTCGTGCAGCCGGCCCAGATCCCGGCAGACCATCCCGAGGCCGATTATCCCGAAACCTTCGAAGTAGCGATGCCCGATCTCACGGAAGATGCGCAGGCCGGCGGTGAAATCGTCGTGCGCCCCGTCGAGGCGCGCCATGCTCCAACGCGCCATGCCTCTGAGGCCGAGAGCCGACGCCTCGCCCGTCGCCCAACCGAGCTCCCGGCTGATTTCCAGTGCGCGTGTGGCGTGTTCCATCGCCTGTTGGACATGTCCCCGGTCCCACCGCGCCGCTGCAAGGCTGGAGTGCATCGCTGCCTGGCCGAACAGGTCACTCTCGGTCTCGGCCGCGTCCAGTGCCGTCTGCGCGGTGGTCTGCCAGGTCTTCCGTGGCAGATGGATCCAGAAGTCGCTGAACAGTGCGGAGGTCAGGTGCCAGGAGATGGGGCGGGGGCCGTGGTGGGCGGCATGGTTGATGACGGCGAGCAGATTCTCCCGTTCCGCATCCAGCCATGGTCCGGGAGCGGCGGCCGACGGCATGCCCGGATGTCTGCCGGGATGGAGGTTGCAGGGCAGGTCCGGAAAGAGTCCGGTGCCCGCGGTGGTTCGGGTGGCGTTCAGGTACCAGATCAGGAGCCGTTCGAGGGCGGCTTCACGGTCCGGCGTCGCCTCCTCCACCAGCGCACACTGCTGTGCGTACTCACGGAGGAGATCGTGGAACCGGTAACGCCCCACCGTCGCGGGTTCGATCAGGTGGGCCGAGATCAGTGCGCCGATCAGCCGCCGGGCCTGTGGCAGTGGCGCATCCAGGAGCGCCGCCGCGGCCTCGGTGGTGAACTCCGCTCCTGGGAACAGGCCGAGCAGGCGGAACAGCCGGCGCGCGGCGGGTGCCAGGACCCGGTACGACACCGAAAAGGCCGTACGTAAAGGGGAGTTGGCGTCACCGTCCGGCTCCAGTGCCTCCAGCTTGTTGCCCTCGGTCATCTCGGCGACGAGGTCGGCCGTCCGCAGGGCCGGGTCGCCCGCGAGCCTGGCGGCGGCCACACGCAGGGCCAGGGGGAGGCTGCCGCAGAGCTGGATCAGCTCATCGACGGCGTGTTTGTCGTCGTCGACCCGCTCCGTGCCGAGGGCTCGGCTCAGTAGTGCGCGGGCCTCGTCCGGCTGGAGAAGATCCAGGGGCAGGGCGTGGGCGCCGTCGTGAGCGACGAGGGCGCCGAGCCGGTTGCGGCTGGTGACGAGGACGCAGCAGGTCGGGCTGCCGGGCAGCAGCGGTCGTACCTGCTCGGCGGAGGCCGCGTTGTCCAGCAGGACGAGCACGCGCCGGTCGGCCAGCAGGGTCCGGAACGCGCGGCCCTGGGCTTCGTGGTGCGGAGGGATCTCCGACGCCGTGAGACCCAGGCTGCGCAGCAGCAGTTCAAGGGCCTCGCCGGGTTCGAGGGGCTGCCGGTCGTGGTCGAAGCCGTGCAGGTTGACGTAGAGCTGGCCGTCCGGGAAGCGGTCGCGGACCTGGTGTGCCCAGTGCACGGCCAGTGCGGTCTTGCCGATGCCGGCGGCGCCGCCGATGGCGGAGATGACCACGGTGTTCGCCGTTCCTTGCGCCGGGGCGGGTGCAAGCAGCGAGTGGAGTCGGTCGAGTTCGCCGGTGCGGCCGGCGAAACCCGGAGTGTCGTGCGGGAGTTCGGCGGGTATGGCGCTCTCCCGCGGTGTGGAGAGCGTCGACGACGGCGGGCGCAGGAGGAAGGCGTCGTCCTGGTGCAGTACCGCTTGGTGTACCCGGCGCAGTTCCTCACCGGGATCGGTTCCGAGCTCGTCACGCAGTCGTACGCGCAGGTCCTCGTAGATGGTGAGCCCTTCCGCCTGACGTCCACGGCCGTACAGGGCCCGCATGCGCAAGGCTGTCAGCGACTCGTCGTAGCGGTCAGTCGCCGAAGACGCCGACAGCCCGCTCAGGTCGTCGAGGGCATCGCCGAACCGGCCCAGCAGGATCAGGCACTTGAGCCGCTCCAGCCGGAAGGTCCGTCTGCGTTCCTCCAGGCGCTGCCGTTCCTCCTGCGCGAATGGTCCCGGCAGCCCGGCCAGGGGCTCGCCCCGGAACAGCCCGATGGCTGCGGAGAGTTGGTCCGCGGCGGTGGCCAGGTCGCCCGAGGCGACGGTGCGCAGCGCCTCGGCGCCCCGTTCTTCCAGATCCGCCGTGTCGAGCCTGACCTCCTCGACGACGAAGCGGTACCAGCCCTTGCCGCTGCGGATCACCGACTCCGCGGGCGGGGTGCCTTCCGGATCGAGCACCCTGCGCAGCGAGTTGACGTGCGTGGGCGGCACCTTGTGGCCGCCTGCGGGAGGCTCCTCGCCCCACACCGCGTCGAGCAGCCGCTCATGACTCACCACGACCCCTTGGCGCAGCAGCAGAGCGGCCAGCACGGCCTGCCGCTTGACTGGCCCCACCTTCAGCGGCGTCGCGCCGCGCCATGCCCGTAACGGCCCGAGCACCTCCAGCCGCAACAGTTGAGGAGATCCTTCGTCCACCTCGAAGCCTCCGCTCCCCTACGTCATCGGAATTTCATCAGAATTGCAGCACCCCCAGCCATGGTGACGGACACGACATCGCACAACCCGCACAACCGAAGGGGGTCCGTGTGACCGAAGTGGAGTTGGTGGCCACCGCGTTGGCCATGGGGGCGGCGGCCGGACTCACCGCCACCTCGCGAGGAGTCGTCCAGGACCTCCACACCGTGCTGACTGAGGCGGTCTGCCGACGGTTGTCCGCCGGCGGCGATGGTGTGCGGGGCGGATACGGCGTACGGGTGCTGCTCGCGTACGAGATGGACCCTGATGTGTGGCGGACCCGGCTGCTCCAGGTCCTGGCCTCCGGGCTGGAGCTGGACGAGGAGATCCTCGGGGCGGCCCGCGCGGTGCTCCGCGCGGAAAGGAGGAAGGGCACATCACCGTGGTCGTCGCTAAATGACGGAGTGGGCGACCTTTCCGGCCATGCTGTTGGGCGCGGGTATCGCCATGGCGGTCTCGCCACTGGTGGAAGCACGCAGGGACCACCGTGAGCTGGGGCGGGAGGCCGGCAGACACACATACGACATCACGTGTGGCCGGCGCAGGACCCGACCGCAGCTGCGACTCCACATGCAGCTCTACGCGGGCAAGGGAGCCGACGGACTCGTCTTCCTGCGGGGAAGCGACGGCGCTTCGGCGGAGTCTACGACTTTGACCTGCGTAGATACCCTCTCTCCGAGGTGGGCGTCAGGGTCGGATCGCACCGCTGTTGACCGTGGTTGTCTGCACTCATGGGCACTCATGGGCGCTCGGGGTTTCAGACCGGAGCGGGTGACGAGAGTCGAACTCGCACCGTGGTTGACCGCTCTTGAGGGCACGCCATGGGCACGCGCCCGACGCAGGGTTGGAGGATCGCTCGTGATGTGATCGTCGCCACAGGGACGACGAGTGCCGGACAGGACTGCGCCTCGGCCTGCCGGGTCATCGTGGACCAGTTGGTGCACGACGAGTTCGTGGCGGTGCTCACGCAGGAGGTCAAGGGTCTTACCACCGGTGCTCCCGACGACCCCACTGTCTTCTTCGGCCCGCTGAACAGCGCCGCGCAGCTGTCCCGGGTCCAGGACCACCTCCGAAACCTCCCCTCGCATGCCCAGGTGGTCACCGGAGGGGAGACCCTGCCGGTCCATGGGTACTTCCACCAGCCCACCGTGGTGACAGGCCTGCGGCAGGAGGACCGGGCTGTCCAAGAGGAGATCTTCGGGCCGGTCATCACCGTCCAACCATCCAGCAGTGACGAAGAAGCCCTCCGCCTCGCCAACGGTGTGCGGTACGGTCTCGCGTCCTCGGTCTGGACGCGAGACCACCGACGCGCGATGACCATGGCCCGGAAGATCGACGCGGGCTGCGTCTGGATCAACTGTCATATTCCGGTCGCCGCCGAGATGCCGCACGGCGGGTTCAAGCACTCCGGCTACGGCAAGGACCTCTCGGCCTACAGCTTGGAGGACTACACCCGCATAAAGCATGTCATGACCTACCTGGGCTCGTAGCCGCATCCGCCGGCCGTTGGTGCGAGACGGCCATCGGGTTCATCGCAGCGCGATGAGCCCGATGGCGAGCGCGGCACAGGCCAGGCCGGTGGCCTGACGGTGGTTCAGGCGCTCCTTCAGGAGTGCCAGGGCGAGGAGGACGGGGATGGCGGGGTACAGGGCGGAGAGCACGGTGGCGATGGCCATGAGCTGTTGCCTGGTGGCCTCCAGGTACAGCACGATCGCGAGTGTGCCCAGGGCGCCGGCCGCCACCGTCGCCGCCCATGGCCGTCCCGTCAGCCTCCATCCGGCACCGTAGGATCCCAGGACCACGGCGATGACCGCGACGGAGACCACCCGGCTCAGCACCACTGGCCACAAGCCGCTGTCCTTGCCCACCTGTGCCATGGCCAGGAACTGCATACCGAACCCCCCGCTGGCGACCAGGGCACTGGTAACTCCTGCGGACACCGTCCCCTGCTGCTTGTCGTCCGGGTTCGGCGAACTCTGCGAGACCAACCACAGCGCCGGGAGGACGGCGGCGATCCCCACCCATGCGGGGAGTGCCGGGCGTTCCCCGAGGAGAAACACCCCGACCAGGACGGGAAGAGCCACGGCTCCGACGTCGCTGACCGGGACGACCACGCTCATCGCCCCCTGCGACATCGCCCGGTACAAGAAGGCCACACCCACTCCTGTCCCCACCCCCGACAGGGTCCCCCACCCGTAGTCCGCGAGCGTGGCGGATCCGGCGTCCAGGAACAGGGCCAGGAGCAACCCCAGCACGGTGCCGCCCAGTTGGGCGTGGAATGCCACGGTCAGCCCGTTGTGTCTGCGCGAGACCAGGCCGTTGACGAAGTGCGTGACACCGAAACACAGCGCGGACAGCAGCGCGAGCAGTTCACCCATGGTCACGCTCGTGGCTCACCCGGTGGTCCCGGTCCGCCTGGCCCACCGGACAGCTCGCTCTGTCCCGGACGCATGCACACCGGTCGCACAGCCGACAGAGGCGTTCGGCGTCACCAGGCTGTCGGTACAGTCCCGTCAGGAGCTTGCTCAGTAACTGGCCGAGCTGCTCCTGCTCGCAATCGTCGAGACGGCTCAGGGCCTGTCGCAGCACGTCGCCCCGGGAAGCGAGGAGAGCGTATACCGCCTGCGCGCCCAGATCGCTGAGCTGGAGACGGACCCACCCTCCCCAACTGGCTTCTTTGCGTATCAGTCCCTGTTTTTCCAGGCCCCCGACCATGCGGGCCGCCGCGGATTGACTCAGTCCTACCCGTCGCCCAAGCTCGGTGACGCTCAAGCCGGGGTTGGTGGACAACACCACCAGCGCGGCAGCCCCGCTTGAACTGGTGCCGACGGCCCTGGTCGCTTCGGCTACCACCACGTCACTGAGGGCCAGCGCGGCGGCCCCCAAAAGATTCGCCGTACGATATTCGTCATGCATGAGTCATGCGTAGCCCTGCTGACGTGCTGTAAACCTGCCAATCCGCGTCGCAGGCCCAGTTCGGTGTCCGTGGCGAGGCTTTGTGACCGTCGCTGAACGCACTCGCCTCACTGAGAAGGGGCGCCGTGGACAGACGTGGACGCGGTACTGCTCACCGTCTCCGAGCTGGTGACCAATGTGCACCGGCACACCCACAGCAGTGCCCAGTCGGTGATGATCTGTGACGACCATTACCTGCGTACCTGCGTACCTGCGTACCTGCGTACCTGCGTACCTGCGTACCTGCGTACCTGCGTGCACGACAAGTCCGGCGACCTGCCAGTTCCTCGCGCGGCTGGCACGGAGAGCCGCGGCGGGCGCGGCATGCCCCTCGTGGACGCCGTGGCCGACACATGGGAGAGGTCATGACGGAGAAGACCGAAGGCTCTGCAGCCAACCGGTTCTGCAAGGTGTGCGGGACACCGGCCGGAGACGGGAAACTGTGCGAGCACTGCGCGACCGTCCTGGATACTGCGAAATACGTGGGGCTGGTTGAAGACCAACACGCTGCCGTACGACGGGGTTTCGAGGGGCGCGGCGAGTAGCGCTGACGAGCCCTTGATCCTGTTTAGGGCACACGGAGGGCATGGCACGCCGCCCCCGAATTGGACTAGACGACAAACAACCCCCAGGCCGCTGACCTGGGGGCAAATTCTGGAGCGGGTGACGAGAGTCGAACTCGCACTCTCAGCTTGGGAAGCGACGGCGCCTGGGTGGGGTCCATGGCTTTGACCTGCGTAAATGCCTTCCTTTCGAGGTGCTCGTGAGGGTCGGATCGCATCGTTGTTGACCGTGGTTGTCCGTTCTTACGGGCACGCTGTGGGCACGGGCGCAACCAGCAGCCGGGTCATACGGGCGCGCGACTCTTACGCCGATCGGATCGGATCGACTCTCGCGCCGATCTGGAGTGTCCGTCGCGTCTGCGCATGCCGGGACCGGCACTCAGACGTGGACCCGCGTATGTTGGTGAAGTATTCTTCTATGTACATCACCAACATTGCGTAGGAGGTGCCGCATGTCTGTGACCCAGATCGACATCGATGACGATGCCTTGGAGCGCGCCATGGCTCTGTCCAAGGTCAGGACCAAGAAGGAGGCGGTCAATCTCGCTCTGCACTTCTACGCCGAGCAGCAGGAGCGTGCGGCGCGCATCAGCCGTCACTTCGAGCGTGCGCGTGAGTGGGGTGCCGTCGAGGACGCCGAGCGTCTGCACCGGGCGGAGAAGCACAGCCGGTGATCTACTTGCTCGACACGTCCGGCCTGGTCCGGCTGCTCCGCGATCCGAAACTGCAATCGGCCTGGTACGACGCGATCGATGCCGGAGCCATCGCATCCTGCTACGCGCAGCGCGCCGAGTTCCTGTACGGCGCTCGGAACGGACGCGAGTACGACGAGATCACGGAGATGTTCACTGATCTCTACCTGGACGTGTCGGTGCCGAAGAACGCAGGGCGCTGGATCAGTGCGGTGCAACACCGTATGGCCCAGGCAGGGGAGCATCGCAGTGCCTCGGCGGTGGACCTCATCATCGCCGCCACCGCGGCCCATCACGGTCTGGCTGTCCTCCATGACGATGCCGACTACCGCGCCGTTGCCCGGCACGCATCCGACCTGACCGAGCACAATGTCCACGACATCGCCTGAGGCGTTTTCAGCGCCTGACAGGTTGTGGAGTTGTCCTCACCGTCTGGCGAAGGTGGCGATCAGAGCGAGAGCGGAACTCACCAGGGATACGAGTCCGGGGATGCCGTCGCATTTGGTCAGGATCTGTTCCAGAGTTGTCCTCGCCACGGTGCGGCCGCCGGTGTCGTCGAGGCGTTGCTGGGCGGTGAGATCGAGAAGGACGACGCACTGCTGATAGTCGTTGACGCGGCCTTGCTCCGCCGCCAACTGCTGTCGGATGCGGTCGAGCAGGGGGGAGAACTCCTTCGACTGGTCCTGGCCGGAGCCGGTGTTGGTCTGATTCTGGTGGGAGTTGGTGGCACCCGGCTGGTTCTGGACGTTCCCCATCGCCCCGTAGTTCACGACGCCGGAACTGCCGTTCGGGGGTTGGCTGTTCCTGCGGATCACGCTTTTCCTCCTGTTGGCGGGGGCTGGGCGTTCATCTGAGAACCGACGGCTCCGGGCTGGTTCTGTACGGAGCCCATCTCGCCGTAATTGATGACGCCGGAGTTCTGGAGAATGACGGTGGTCTGCTGCACGTAGGAACCGGTGTCGACGTTGTGATCCTCGAGGAACCTCTCGACCGAGTCGAAGACGCGTCGTTGCATCATCTCGATGTAGCGGCGCGCGTCGTCGTACTGGAGCATGTCGTCCATGTACCGGGTCGAGTATGCCTCGCGGAGGCTCACCGGCCCTTTCTGCTTGTCGAGTTCTGGGCGTCGGTGGTTCTTTCCGGGGTTGAACAGCCGGACCGTCGCACGCTGATAACCTCCCGTCACACAAGACATGCACAGGTCATTTACGGCTGTTGGGGTCACAGCTTTCAGGGGCCGGGGACCGGGGGTTGCCAATCCCCCGTCAGTGCGCCCCCTACCGCACCCGCACCCCCGTCAGCGCCCGGTCGATCAGCGCTTTGACCGCCCTGTCCGTCGCCTCCTGCGCCTGCTCGTCCGCCTCGTCAAAGCTGTTCACCACCACCGTCACCGACCGGCGCCCGTCCAACGTGATGCCGTTCTCACTGGCGAAGCCGAGCGCGTTTCCGCCGTGGTTCCAGTAGAAGCCGCCCGTGCTCAGCGGGGTGGTCTCCAGGCCGAGGCCGTAGCCCCGCTCGGGGCTGTCCGGCATGGGACGCGTCCGCTGCATCTCGGTGAGCTGGGCAGGGCGCAGCAGTTCGCCCGTCACCAATGCCGTGAAGACCCGGTTCACCTCCCCCGGCGTCGTGACCAGGTCTCCCGACGCGTCCGCCGCCGTGGAGTTGAAGACCGTCGTGTCGATACGGCGGCCGTCCTCCGCGAAGGTGTGGTAGCCGTGCAGATACGGCGCGCGAAGGTACGGATCGTTCCCCGGCAGCGTGGTCCCGCTCAGCCCCAGCGGCCGGACGATCCGGTCCCGTACCTCCGTACGCCACGCACGGCCCGTCACCTGCTTGATGACCATCCC
Source organism: Streptomyces sp. NPDC058470 (assembly GCF_042721055.1). Taxonomy (NCBI): domain Bacteria; kingdom Bacillati; phylum Actinomycetota; class Actinomycetes; order Kitasatosporales; family Streptomycetaceae; genus Streptomyces; species Streptomyces sp. NPDC058470. Next base: position 115,829 of record NZ_JBHXMF010000017.1, on the reverse strand, counting down.
CGCGAGTACGTAGTTGGTGTTGGAGTACGACCACCCCGCCCCCGGCTCGAAGACGGGCTGCTCACGCACCGCCGCCGTGACCAACTCCCGTGCGGTGTAACGGCGGAAGCGGTTGTCGTAGTACTCCCGTGCGGAGTATCCGGCCGGGAAGACCTTGCGCAGGCTCGTGTAACTCCGCAACCCGCTGGTGTGCTGGAGCAGATGCCGCACGGTGATGCCCGGACGGCCCACCACCCCCGGCAGCCACTTCTCCACGGCGTCGTCCAGCGACAGCCGTCCCTCGCCGACCAGTTGCAGAAGCACCGTCGCGACGAGCGTTTTCACCGTGCTGCCCGCGCGGTACCGCGCGTCCGGCCGGACCGGCGCGTCCGTACGCAGGTCGGACACCCCGCTGTGCGCGACCGAGACGCCCGACGGCGTGTGCAGCACCGCCGCGACACCGACCGCCCCGCCAGCCCGGTGCACGGCGTCCGCACCCCGCTGGAGCGCGGTAACCTCCCGCCCGTACGCGGGAAGTGCCGTCAGCGCGGGCACCGCCGCAGCAGCGCCGAGTGCCGCGATCAGCGACCGCCGCCGCATCACTGTGCACCATCCCCGCACATCAGGCGGTCGATCAGCTCCTGCACGCGCTTCTCCGCCCCCAACAGCCAAACGTCGTCCGCCTTCTTGCCGCTCGCGTTGATGACCACCGACCGCTCTCCGTCCTCGCTGACAGCCGTCCTGACCGTCTGCCCCTCCAGGTCACCGCCGTGCCCCCAGCGCGCTCCGCCACAGCTCAGCGGCTGCCGCATCACCCCGAGTCCGTACTCCAGTCCGGGAAAGACCTGCTGGAAGTCCGCGCTGACGGGCACCGTTCGGCGCAGCTCGGCCTGCTGCGCGGGCGGCAGCAGCTGCCCGCGCAGCAAAGCGGTCAGGAAGCGGTCCAAGTCCGTCTCGCTGCTGATCAGTTCACCGGCGGAGCTTGCCCAGGACGCGTTACGGATGCTGGTGTCCGTCCAGCCGGTCGACTCCGGGAACTGCTGGTATGTATGCGTGTACGGCCCCGTCAGGCTCGGGTCGTCGCCCGGCGCGTACGTCTGTGTGAGGCCCAGCGGGCGGACGATACGGTCACGTACTTCCTGGTCCCAGGACTTGCCCGTCGCCTTCTCAATGACCATCCCCGCGAGGACGTAGCCCGTGTTCGAGTAATTCCAGTCAGGCGCGGGGTCGTTGGGGTCGGCCGGCGCGAAGTCGGGCTCGTGGCGAACCGCTCCGGCCACGAACTCCGCCGGTTCGTGGTGGTCGAACTTGGTCCGCTCGAAGTCGGCGGCGGTGCTGCCGGTGTCCTCGCTGTAGTCGTAGTTGTAGATCCCGCTGGTGTGCTGCAAGAGGTGTCTGAGCGTGATGCGGCTGCCGTCGTTGCCGTTGCCGTCCACGACTCCGGGCAGCCACCTCTCGACGGTGTCGTCCAGCGAAAGCCGCCCCTCGGCCACGAGTTGGAGCAAGACCGTGGACACGAACGTCTTGGTGACGCTGGCGGCCCGGAAGTTGGCCTGGTGCGAGACCGGCCGACCGGTCCCCAACTCGGCCTTTCCCGCGACGGCGTACGTCCGGCTCTGCCCGTCGCGTACCTGCAGGGACAGGCCGATGTACCCGGCCTCCTTGAGAGTCTGGTCCACCTCCCTCTGCAACTGCTTCTGCGACAGCGGAGCCCCAACGGCCTCCGGTCCCCCGCCACTGCCCTGCGCGGGCGCGGGCCCGGCCGACACACCGAGGGACATGGCACAGACGGTGGCGGTAACCAGCGCGGTCACAACAGGCAGGCGTGGGCGGGAGGATGCGGTGTGGGTGCTCATGCTCACCAGCTTGGTCGCAGCGGGCCCGCCGAATCCATGAAGGAAGCCCCCGGCCCGTGGGTGGGGCTACCACCATCGCCATGTGGGAATCGGCCCGCGTCGTCAGCACCCGGCTCCGATCACCAACTGCGGTGAGCGGAGCCACACGACCTGCCTGGCGGCCGTGACGGTGAGGCCGAAGACGCCTGCGACGGGCGAGCCGAGAGCGGAAACGAAGCCGGGCTCATCTTCCTTCGCTGCCTCTTGTCCCCACTGACTAGCTGGCGCGCGCTCCAGATCATGCGCAATGGCCGAGAGGGCGTGAGCTTCGACGTAGCCTGGCGCCGCGCGAGGCTACTGCGACACCCTGACGAGGCTCCTTATTTTCGGCATGGCCACGGAGGCGCGGAACTGGGCTTAGCGCCGGAACGTGAACCGAGCAGGGACCACCCTGATACGACATAGCTGCGACGGGGTCAATAGTGACTTTGCCAAGGCGACTTCACGCATAACCTTGTTGGCGGTGACTCAGGTCACATGAATTGCGTCTCGCTATTCGAGACGATTCAACGGCCTGGCGTTCGAATCGCCTAGTCGGCGGGTCCCGGGATGCCCCCTGACCTCGACTTAGGGCACGTGAAGGGCACGCAGCCCTCGAATTGGTCTAGACAACAAACAAGCCCCAGGCCATCGACCTGGGGCTTCAATCTGGAGCGGGTGACGAGAATCGAACTCGCACTCTCAGCTTGGGAAGCTGATGTTCTACCACTAAACTACACCCGCGTAAGACGCCGGTTCGGCCGGTGTCGAATGCCCGGTCACTCTACCTCATGCCTGGCCCCCGGCGCTGAAGCCGTGGGGCCAGGGTGCGTTTCGGGGGAGGGGGATGCGGCTGCGAGGGGCCGGAGTTGGGGCGTACGGTGGGGGCGCGGAAGAGGGTCTGTGTGCGACCGGAGTGCCGTCTGGAGGGTCATCCCTTACGTCCCGTAATGTGGGCTTTCGTCGTCAGTCAGACGCGGCTCTTGGGGAAGGGACTCTGAGGACTTGATGGAGCGCACCGTCGTCCGTTGTGCCGAGGGGCACGTGTTCAGCACCACTTCGTTCCCGATGCAGCAGGCCGAGCGGCTCGGTCCTGGTCGGCTCATCCGGTGTCCGCGGTGTGCGCGGCTCCGGAACGTCGTACCGGTACCGGTCACGCTTGAGAAGCGGTAGGGAAACGGCAGGCCTTGTGTGAGGCGCGGGGGACTGTGCGCAATTGCAGACAGTCCCCGCGTATCCTCGGGGCGTGCTTCTCTCAGACAAGGACATCCGGGCCGAGCTCGATGCCGGACGGGTGCGGATCGATCCGTACGACGAATCCATGGTGCAGCCGTCGAGCGTCGACGTGCGGCTCGACCGCTACTTCCGGGTGTTCGAGAATCACCGCTATCCACACATCGATCCGTCCGTCGAACAGGCGGATCTGACTCGGCTCGTCGAGCCCGAGGGGGATGAGCCGTTCATCCTGCATCCCGGGGAGTTCGTCCTCGCCAGTACGTACGAGGTCATCTCGCTGCCCGATGATCTCGCTTCGCGGCTGGAGGGAAAGAGCTCGCTCGGGCGGCTCGGGCTCGTCACGCACTCCACGGCGGGGTTCATCGACCCCGGGTTCTCCGGGCACGTCACCCTGGAACTGTCGAACCTCGCGACCCTCCCCATCAAGCTCTGGCCGGGGATGAAGATCGGGCAGCTGTGCCTGTTCCAGCTCAGCTCGGCGGCCGAGTTCCCGTACGGCAGTGACCGGTACGGGTCGCGTTACCAGGGACAGCGTGGGCCGACCGCGTCCCGGTCCTTCCTCAACTTCCATCGGACCCAGGTGTGACCGACAACAGCACCAGCGACGTGCGCGAGAACCTCACCTACGAGCGCTTCGGCACCGCCGTCCGCGAGCTCGCCCAGACCATCGCCGACGACGGGTTCGAGCCGGACATCGTGCTCTCCATCGCCCGCGGGGGCGTCTTCGTCGCGGGTGGCCTCGCCTACGCCCTCGACTGCAAGAACATCCACCTTGTGAACGTCGAGTTCTACACGGGCGTCGGAACCACCCTGGAAATGCCCGTCATGCTCGCCCCCGTCCCGAACACCATCGACTTCTCCGACAAGAAGGTCCTGATCACCGACGACGTCGCCGACACCGGCAGGACGCTCAAGCTGGTCCACGACTTCTGCGTCGACGCCGTCGCCGAGGTCCGCAGCGCCGTCATCTACGAGAAGCCCCACTCACTCGTGAAGTGCGAGTACGTGTGGAAGCGAACCGACGAGTGGATCAACTTTCCGTGGAGTGTTCTGCCTCCGGTACACAAGTCTGGCGAGGCGGCCAAGGAGAACACGGAAGCCCTCTGAGCTGCGGACACGTCGTAGCAGCTTCTGGCTGACGAAGATCAGGGCCCTCGGCGTGAGCCGGGGGCCTGTTGCGTTGTGGTGGGCGTCGTACGCGGATGACCGTGACCTGGGAGAGTTGGCTTGATCGAGAAATCGAACATGCGATCTAATTATGGGCATGGACAGGCACCGCATCCCAGATGATCTTTTGGCTGCGCAGACGGCTTGGTACGTGACCTACGAACGTCTCGTGTCGGTGCAGGACACGGGCGCCGCCGGCCACCGCCGGTCTTTGCTTGCGTTGTCTCGGCGTATCGCGGCGCATCCGTTCTGGGAGACGCCTGCGGGTACGCCGTCGGCCCGGGTGGAGCTGAAGGAGATCGGTCGGCGGCTGGCCGCGGGCGATACAGCGCCCTGACGACCTCGAACTACCCGAAGTTGGTTCGATGCCGGGCGGATCCACCTCTCAGTCCCGGGCGCCGTCCTGGACAGGAGAGAAGACCGCGTTTTCCCGGCCAGGCCACGCGAGCGTGACGCCAACCTGCTGGCAAAGGCTGACCCACCTGATCTCGGCCGTCTCGCGCTCAACCTGTGCGGTCATGCCGATTACGGGACCGGCTTCTACTCGTGAACCTCCATTGACCCGGCGCTGGTCCTTCGCGAGCGATCGCAGCTCGGACTGTGGCAGGCGACCTCTTCGTCCCGAAGCAACTTGGCCGGGGGCCGGTTCGAGGCCGACCGCGTTGGTATGACCGCCGACCTGGATGAAGGCACCGAACTGAAGGCACCGAACTGAAGCACCGAACTGAAGCACCGAACTGAAGGCGTCGAAAGAACGACGTGGTGAACCGTTGGCCAAAGCCGTACGCTCCCTCTGATCAATCAAGGACTCCATGGGGGACGTTCATGCGGACAACCACGCGCCTTTTCCTGCTCGGCACCAGCGTTGCGCTGGTCGCCACCGCAACCGGTGCCGCCGTCATCCGCCCAGGCGGATGACGGCGGTTCGGGCAACATCACGATCGACAAGGTCGCGGTCAACGGCGGCAAACCGGTCGTGGTCGGAACCACCAACGTGGTGTCCGCCAAGGTCTCCGTGACCGCGCCGGACGATTCGGGCATCGCCAGGACCACGTACATCAGCGCCTCCGGCCCGAATCCGAACTTCGCGCAGATCTGGTACGACGACGGCGAGATCAAGTGCGTCAAGGCGAGCGCCACCACGTCGACCTGCACGGGCACGCTGACGTTCGACCCGCAGGCGTCGACCGGCTTCGTCGACAACGGCGCGGCGGCCACCTGGAACCTCGCCACGCTGGTCTCCGCCAACGACTACAACTACATCCACCGGGACGCGGCCACCACGTTCAAGGTGCAGCGCTACTCGAAGCTGACGGTCAACGCCTCGCCGGAGCCGGTGAAGAAGGGCAAGACCATCACGGTCACCGGCAAGCTCTCCCGGGCCAACTGGGAGGACAACAAGTACCACGGCTACACGAACCAGTCGGTGAAGCTGCAGTTCCGCAAGAAGGGCAGCAACACCTACACCACGGTGAAGACGATCAAGTCCAACTCGACGGGCAGCCTCAGGACGACCGTCACCGCCTCCACCGACGGCTACTTCCGCTACAGCTTCGCGGGCACGACGACGACTCCGGCGGTCAGCGCGACCGGCGACTTCGTAGACGTTCGATAGCCCCGTACGGAGAGTCTCTCGGAGACCTGATGCGGGAGAACGCCGATTCGACCACAGGCGACCGTCACACCACGCCTGGTCGATTCGATCTCACTCTCGTCGATCCGGTTCGCATCAACAATCAGGAGGAAGGCCCACCAAGGTGTCTGCATCCAACTGAGTGCGGCCGTCAGACCCAGGAGAGCGTAGGCGACGTTCTTGCGGAACTCTGCCTCACCCACCGCTCGGTCGTACTCGTTGAACAAGTCGTAGTTGGCGATCAGCAGTTTGGTGCGGAGCTGGCGGGTCTCCCCAAGGATGTCTCGTACTGCCAGGTTCACCACGAGGCGTCGGCCGTCCTCGCGCTCCGTCCTCCCGGCCGCGGGGACCTCCGGTTCCGGTGCGGGCACCCGTTCGTGGTCCTGAAGGAAGCTGACCAGGTCGTCGTGGGCAAGCTGTGAGACGCGAGGCGTGAGGTCCGTCTTGGCGCCCCAGAACCTCGCGGCCTTCGGCGCTTCCCTCGCGTTCACGGTGACTACTCGTACGGCGAGCATCGCGCCGACGAGATAGGCAAGGAAGGCGACGGACGCGAGGACTCCACCGGGGCCTATCAGGCCGCCGAGGCGGTACAGGGAAGCCCAGACACCATGTGCCTGCTGTGGCGTCGGAACACGGTCCTCCAGGATCATCCAGAGTGTCAGGAGCCAGATGCATTCCGTCGAGAGTGGCGCCCGGACATCCCGCCCCCTCCCTCAAACGCCCTCCTCCCTCATAGCGGCAACGGCCTCGGTGGTCCGTACGTGAAAGGCCCCGGTCGAGCGCTCGACCGGGGCCTTCACATGTGCCGCTGAGGTTGTCTAGAACGTACCCAGCTTGATGATCGACAGGATCGCGATCAGCTGGATCGCGGAGGCGGCGAGGGCCTTGGGCCACGGGAGGTCGTGGGACTTGCTGACCATGACGGTCAGGAGGGCGCCCGCGGCGACCCAGGTCGCCCAGCCCAGGAGCTGGACGAAGGAGGCGTCGCCGCCGAAGAACATGGCGACGACCAGGCGCGGGGCGTCCGTGAGGGACATGATCAGCATGGAGAGGCCGACCGTGGGCTGCCAGGCGCCGTCGCCGCCGAGCTGGCGGGCCAGGGTGTGGGTGACCACGCCCAGGATGAACGTGCTGAGCACGATCGCGACGGCCGTCGTCAGGACGATCGGGATCGCGTTCGACAGGGTGGCGTTTATCGCGTCCTCGCGGGCTCCGTCGAAGCCGAAGACGGCGAGCAGGCCGTAGAGGAACGTCACGATGAGGGCCGGGGCCCACATCGTGTAGTCGCGCATCTGGAGGAAGGTCTGGTTGGGGCGGGTGATGATGCCCTTCAGCAGGTCCTTCCAGTGCAGGCGCGGGCCCACCGGCGGGGCCGGGGCCTGGCCGGCACGGTAGGTGTCGCCCTGGACGTACGGGTCCTCGCCGACCGAGAAGGCCTGGGTGTGCCCGGGCTGGTTCGCCGCGTACGGGTCCGGGCCCTGCTGCGGGTGCCCGTCACCGAAGTACTCCGGCTCGCCGTAACCCATGCCACCGCCACCGCCACCGCCACCGCCACCGCTATTCGCCTGGGGCCAGCCGCCCTGCTGCTGCCCGCCGTACGGTTGCTGCCCGCCGCCGTACTGCTGCGGCGGCGCGGGTGGGTAGCCGTACGGCGGCCGGCCTCCCTGAGGAGGCTGCGGGGCCTGCTGCCCGTACGACGGTTGCTGCTGTTGCGGTCGCCCTTGCGGGGCGCGGTTGTCACGGCCGCGTCCGATCCTGAATCCAGCCACGTTATCGAACGTACCTGGTCCCGGAGAGTGATGTGCCGGGCCCGGCCTTCCCGGCCCGGCTTTGCGGCTGAGCTGTGACATCCCCTAAGGGACGCCCGAGGGATCGCCAAGGGGAGTCAGGGGGTGGGGAAAAGCAACGGCCTCCGCCGCCAAGTGGGGGAAGGGGCGGAAGTCCACCCGAAGAATGAGGAATGAGGAATGAGGAATGAGGAGTCAGGAGTCAGGAGTCAGGAGTCCATCTCCAGGAACTCCGACGTGGAGAAAGTCACCGTCGGCTTCTTCGCCACCAGGCCGTCCCTCGCCCCCGGATACACCGCGACCGTGTCCTTCGTCTCTCCCGGGTACGTCCGTACCACCAGGTCCGCCCGTCCGTCCCCGGTGAAGTCGGCGACGGTGAGGACGCGGGTGGTGCCCTGGGCGGGCGGCTGGACGGTGACCATGCCCGCCGGGGACGGTCCGGTCGTACGGCCTCGGAGCAGGCGTAGTTCCGAGCCGCTGGAGACGAGTTCGCTCAGGCCGTCCCCGTCGAAGTCGCCGGCGTCGAGTACCGAGCCCGCGGTGGCGAGGCTGGAACGGGCGGTGCCGGGCAGGTCGTAGCGCAGCGAGGTGCCGCCCATCGTGCCGACCGCCGCGTCCAGGGCCTTGCCCTTGCCGAAGCTGCCGAGAGCGACGTCGATGCCGGTGGGCAGGGTGGCGCCGGTGCGGGTGGGGCCCGCCGGGCCGCCGAGGACGATCGCGGATGCGGCGGTGCCTTCCGCCGTACGGACAAGGAGGTCGTCGTAGCCGTCGTCGTTCACGTCGGCCGCGGGACCCATGGGCACGTTGCCGGGGGAGGCGAGCGGCGCGCCCGCCGCGCGAGGGGCGCCCTTGCGGGTGAACGGGCCGCGCAGATAGCTGAGTTGACCGTTCGAGGCGTGCACGACGAGGTCCGTCGCGCCGTCTCCGTCGAAGTCGCCGGGGACCGGCTGGTCCGGCCACTCGTTGCCGAAGCGTGCCTTCGCGGGGATGGCCAGCTTGACGGCCTTGCCCGTCAGGCCCGAGGGGGAGCCGAAGAGGATCTGGAGGGGTACGGGGGGCATGCCCTGTCCGTTGTACGGCGGGTCCGTGGAGACCACGAGGTCGGTGAAGCCGTCCCCGTCCAGGTCGCCGCTCGCCTCCGCGTCGAAGACGGCGGGGAGTTGGCCGTCGGTGGCGGCGGCCTGGCGGCTGGGGCTGAGGAGTTGACGCGCGCCGGGTGTGAGGCCGCGGGCCGATCCGTACACGACGCCGATGCCCGCGTCGTCGCCGTGGGTGTCGTCGGGGCCCTTGACGAGATCGTTCAGTACGAGGTCGGGGTGGCCGTCGCCGTTGAAGTCGTCCGCGGTGTCGCTGCCCTCGCCGCGTGGGACGGGGAGCTGGGCGGGGGCGTTGGCGACGGCGATGGGGTCGTGGGCGGAGGGTGCCGAGGAGTTCCCGGTGCCTCCTCCCGCGCATCCCGTCAGGAGCAGGGCACATCCGAGCCCGGTGACGGCGGCCGCCGTACGTATCCCGCTCCCGTTTCCTCGCACGCGCACCATCCATCTCGAACACACCGTCGGCAACAACCTGCACATGATGGCCTTGTTGCGGCGGGGAGTTAAGGGGAGTGACGTGCGGGGTGGGTCACGTGAGGTTCACCGGCCTGATGGCGGTGTTGCTTCAGGCCATCACCAGGGGATCGGGCCGTCGATGTCGAAGTACCCGCCGGTGGGTCCGTCCGGGCCGGTCAGGGCCGTGCGGACGATGATCTCGGCGCCCTGCTCGACGGTCTGCGTGCCGGTGCGGCCGTTCAGGTCGGTCGCGGTGTAGCCGGGCTCGACGCAGTTGATCCGCATCTCCGGGAACGCCTTCGCGTACTGCACGGTGATCAGGTTGACCGCGGTCTTCGAGGCCGGGTAGGCGATGCCCGGGTAGCGGTACGCCGGGCTGTCCGGGGCGCTGACCCGGGCCATCGAGCCCAGGCCGCTGCTCACGTTCACCACGACCGGGGCGGCGGAGCGCCGCAGCAGCGGCAGGAAGGCGTGGGTGACGCGCACGAGGCCGAAGACGTTCGTCTCGAACGTCGACCGCATCAGGTCGGCGGTCACGTCCGCGGCGCCGATCACGGCGTTGTTCTCCCCCCGCTCCTCGATGCCGGCGTTGTTGACCAGGACGTCCAGTCCCCCGTCGGCCTCGAGGGCCTTCACCGCGGCCGCCACGGACGCGTCGTCGGTGACGTCGAGCTGGACCGCCCGCGCGCCCAGCTGCTCGGCGGCCCGGCGGCCGCGCTCGGCATCGCGGCTGCCGACGTAGACGGTGTGGCCCGCGGCGACGAGGCGGCGGGCGGTCTCGAAGCCGAGACCCTTGTTCGCTCCGGTGATCAGTGTCGTTGTCGTTGTCATTGGCATGCCTCCACAGTGCGACGGAGCCGCGCGGTCAGCCAGGCGTCCCGTCTTCCTGGGACTGGCAGTACCAGGACGATCCGCGCGGGGCGGGGCACAGTGGATCCATGGCGACCACGGAGTTCGGGCACACGGTGCGGCGCTGGCGCGAGCGGCTCTCCCCGGAGGCGGCCGGACTGTCCGTCGGCGGCCGGCGGCGTGCGGAGGGCCTGCGCCGCGAAGAGCTCGCCCTGCTGGCGGGGATCTCCGTCGACTACGTCACCCGCCTCGAACAGGGCCGGGCGGCCAACCCGTCGGAGCAGGTCGTCGAGGCGCTGGGCCGGGCGCTGCGGGTGTCCGTGGCCGAGCGCGCGCACCTGTTCCATGTCGCCGGGCTGGTACCGCCGGGGAAGGGCACCGTGCCGGCGTACATCACGCCGAGCGTTCAGCGGATGCTGGACAGGCTGACCGGAACGCCGGTCGCGGTCAGCGACGCGGCGTGGACGTTGCTGCTGGCCAATCCGCTGTACGTGGCGTTGATGGGCGAGTACCACGGCAACGACCGCAACGCGGTGTGGCGCAACTTCCTCGGCTCCGGCAACCGCGTCCGCCACACCCCCGAGGCCCTGCGCACGCTGGAGGCCACGCAGGTCGCCGAGTTGCGTGCGACGGCGAACCGGTATCCCGCGGACCAGCGGCTGCGGCGGCTGATCACGGAACTGCGCACGAACAGCGCCCGGTTCGCCGAACTGTGGGACTCGGGCGCGGTGGGCCGGCCCGAGTCGTCGCGCAAGACCATCGATCACCCGCAGGTGGGCCCCCTGACGCTGGACTGCGATGTGCTGAGCGTCGCGGGCTGCGATCTGCGGATCATGATCTACACGGCCGAGCCCGGCACGGAGGACGCCGAACGGATGGCGCTGGTGGGGGTGTTGGGGACGCAGGCGCTGACCACGCCCTGACGGGAGTCGCCGTATGTCCTGGGGAACCCGGTAGGGGAACGCAGGAGGGGCCGAGG
>NZ_JBHXMF010000017.1:81051-104675 GCF_042721055.1 Streptomyces sp. NPDC058470 | reverse complement strand
GAGGGAACCCGGCCCCTGCAACGTCAACCCATGTGGGGAGTCGCCGTATGTCCTGAGAAACCCCGGTAGGGAAACGCAGCAGGGGCCGAGGAAACCAGACCCCTGCAACGTCAACCCACGTACCTACCTACTGCGTCACTTCACCGGCTCCGGCTCCGGCACGCTCTCCGTCTCCGCCGGGCCCGTCGGGTCGGCCGGCGTCCTGACGGAGTCGAGGAGCAGCTGGGCCACGTCGACGACCTGGACGGATTCCTTCGCCTGGCCGTCGTTCTTCTTGCCGTTGACGGAGTCGGTCAGCATGACGAGGCAGAACGGGCAGGCGGTCGACACGATGTCGGGGTTCAGCGACAGGGCCTCGTCCACCCGCTCGTTGTTGATGCGCTTGCCGATGCGCTCCTCCATCCACATGCGCGCACCGCCGGCGCCGCAGCAGAAGCCGCGCTCCTTGTGGCGGTGCATCTCCTGCTGGCGCAGGCCCGGGACGGCGGACATGATCTCGCGCGGCGGGGTGTAGATCTTGTTGTGGCGGCCCAGGTAGCACGGGTCGTGGTAGGTGATCAGGCCTTCCACCGGGGTGACCGGGACCAGCTTGCCCTCGTCGATGAGGTGCTGGAGCAGCTGGGTGTGGTGGATGACCTCGTAGTCGCCGCCGAGCTGCGGGTACTCGTTGCCGAGGGTGTTGAGGCAGTGCGGGCAGGTCGCGACGATCTTCTTCGCGGACTTCGGCTTCTTCGTCGCCGGGTCCTCGTCATCCTCGCCGTACGCCATGTTCAGCGCGGCCACGTTCTCCATGCCCAGCTCCTGGAAGAGGGGCTCGTTGCCCAGCCTCCGCGCCGAGTCGCCGGTGCACTTCTCGTCGCCGCCCATGATGGCGAAGGAGACGCCCGCCATGTGCAGGAGTTCCGCGAAGGCCTTCGTGGTCTTCTTCGCCCGGTCCTCCAGCGCGCCGGCGCAGCCGACCCAGTACAGGTAGTCGACCTCGGACAGGTCCTCGATGTCGCGGCCGACGACCGGGATCTCGAAGTCGACCTCCTTGGTCCACTCCAGGCGCTGCTTCTTGGCCAGCCCCCAGGGATTGCCCTTCTTCTCCAGGTTCTTGAGCATCGTGCCCGCCTCGGACGGGAACGCGGACTCGATCATCACCTGGTAGCGGCGCATGTCGACGATGTGGTCGATGTGCTCGATGTCGACCGGGCACTGCTCGACGCAGGCGCCGCAGGTGGTGCAGGACCACAGGACGTCCGGGTCGATGACGCCGTTCTCTTCGAGGGTGCCGATGAGGGGGCGCTCGGCCTCCGCGAGAGCGGCGGCGGGCACGTCCGCCAGCTGCTCCCTGGTGGCCTTCTCCTCGCCCTCGGCGTCCTTGCCGCCGCCGGCCAGCAGGTAGGGGGCCTTGGCGTGGGCGTGGTCCCGCAGCGACATGATCAGCAGCTTCGGGGAGAGCGGCTTGCCGGTGTTCCAGGCCGGGCACTGCGACTGGCAGCGCCCGCACTCGGTGCAGGTGGAGAAGTCCAGCAGGCCCTTCCAGGAGAACTGCTCGACCTGGGACACACCGAACACGTCGTCCTCACCGGGATCGGTGAAGTCGATGTCCTTGCCGCCCGACGTCATCGGCAGCAGCCCGCCCAGCGCCACCGAGCCCTTGGCGTTGCGCTTGAACCAGATGTTGGGGAAGGCCAGGAAACGGTGCCAGGCCACGCCCATGTCGGTCTTCAGCGAGACCACGATCATCCAGATGAACGAGGTCCCGAGCTTGATCATCGCGGTGAGATAGATCAGGTTCTGGAGCGTGCCGACGTCCGTCCCCCGGAAGGCGGCGACGATCGGGTACGAGGCGAAGTACGCGGCCTCGTAGCCGTGCACGTCGGCGAGGGCGCCCTCCAGGCCGCGCAGGGTCATGATCGCGAGCCCGATGATGAGGATGACGGACTCGACGAAGTAGGCCTGGCCGGTGTTGGACCCGGCGAAGCGGGACTTGCGGCCGGGCCTGTCCGGCCTGGAGAGCTGACGGATGACGATCAGCGTGAGGATGCCGAGGGTCGTCATCAGGCCGATGAACTCGACGAAGATCTCGTACGGCAGCCAGTGGCCGATGACCGGCAGTGCCCAGTCGGCCTGGAAGAGCTGCCCGAAGGCGTTCACCAGGGTCGCGATCAGCGAGAAGAAGCCGACGGCGACGAACCAGTGCGCGACGCCGACCACGCCCCAGCGGTTCATCCGGGTGTGGCCGAGGAACTCCCTGACCACCGTGACGGTGCGCGCGGCCCAGTCGTCGGTGCGGGTGCCCGCGGGGACGTCCTGGCCGAGCCGTACGAACCGGTAGATCTGCGCGATGGCTCTGCTGAACAGCGCCACGCCGACCACGGCGAGTACCAGCGACACAATGATCGCGGCGAGTTGCATTGGGGGCTCCTCGGGCCTGCGAGGTGTTGCTCCGAGAGCTGCCTCGGAGGAGATTGCGGTGATTACTAAGCGGTAACTTATGCAGTCGGTCTGAGACTACCCATATCTTCTGCCGCACTGTAGCCAGGGGTGCGGTGATCTGTGTCGCTGAGGGTTGCCTGAGCGGTGGCGCCCCACACCATGGCCGTACGGCGGGGCACGCAATGGCCGTACGCCGGGCATGCGACGGCCGTGCGTCGACACGTAAACCCGATCGTGTTATTCGCACAATATTGTGACATTTATGCCTAAATTGGCGAGGTGTTGTACGGAATCGTCGCCGCCCTCGCCGCCCTGCTCCTCACCGCCGCGCTCGCCGCCCTGCTGCGGATGTTCGCCCTGCGCTTCGGGGTGGTCGAGCGACGGCCGCGGCGCCCGCGCGCGGTTCCCCTGCTGGGCGGGGTGGCGGTGCTCGGCGGGACGGCGCTGATGGCCGGCGTGGGGGAGTGGACGCAGGTCGCTCCGCTGGGGGCGGAGGCCGGGCGGCTCCTTGTGGTCGGGATCGGGGTCGCACTGCTCGGGCTGGTCGCCGACCTGCGGGCCGTGCCGCTCGTGGTCCAGGTGGCAGGCGTGGGACTCGCCGCCGCGCTGACCGTGCCGTACGACGAACTCGGCGTGCTCGGCGGGCTGTTGGGCATCGCCTGGACGGTTCTGGTCACCTTCGCCTTCGTCTCGCTCGATCACGCCGACGGGGTGATGGGGACGGTGGGGGTCGTCACCGCCTTCGCGTTGAGCGGGTGCGCGGCGGCCGAGGTCATGGACGGTACGACGGTGCTGCTGAGCGTGCTGGCCGCGGCGCTCGCCGGGTTCCTGATGCAGGGGCGGCCCCCGGCGCGGATCGTGCCCGGGCGGTGCGGGGCGCTGTTCGCGGGGTTCGTGCTCGCCTCGGCTGCGGTGCTGGTGCACGGGGGGCGGGAGACGGGGTCCGGGGTCGCGGCGCTGTTCTCGCTGACGGCGGTCGGGCTGGCCGATCTCGCGCTCGCGGCCCGGCGGCCGGGCGGGCATCTCGCGCAGCGGCTTCGGCGGGTCGGGCTGACGTCGCGGGGGGTCGTGGTGGTGATCGGTACGGCGGCGTTCGGCGGGGCGCTCGTCGGTTTGCTCATCGACCTGGGGTGGGTGGGTGCGGGGGCCGCGTGGTGGGTTGCCGGGGGTGTCGCGTTGGTGGTGCTGGTGGGGAGTGCAAGGCCCGTGAGGGGTGCGGGGATGGTTTCCCGCCCCCGCCGCCCCCATCCGTTCCCGTCCCCTGGGGGCTCCGCCTCCGAACCTCCGTATCGGCCTGGACGGCCTCGCTCCCAAAGTCCTCAAGGGCCGGACAGGCTGAGGGCTCAAGCAGCCGGCCGACTGAAAAGCTCCAGGTCAGACGCAAGGTGCGCGTAAGAACCAGATAAGAGTTGAGCCTCCTCGACTCAGCTCTGTTGACGATGTCGCGAGCGTCGTGCACACTTGAGTCCGTTCCACTCAAGTCGTTGTTGGAGGAATTGAAATGGCACGTGCGGTCGGCATCGACCTGGGCACGACTAACTCCGTCGTCAGCGTTCTGGAGGGCGGCGAGCCCACCGTCATCACCAACGCCGAGGGTGCCAGGACCACGCCGTCCGTCGTCGCCTTCGCGAAGAACGGTGAGGTGCTCGTCGGCGAGGTCGCCAAGCGCCAGGCGGTCACGAACGTGGACCGGACCATTCGGTCCGTGAAGCGTCACATGGGTACGGACTGGAAGATCGAGCTCGACGGCAAGAGCTTCAACCCGCAGCAGATGAGCGCCTTCATCCTGCAGAAGCTGAAGCGCGACGCCGAGGCGTACCTGGGCGAGAAGGTGGCCGACGCGGTCATCACCGTCCCGGCGTACTTCAACGACTCCGAGCGTCAGGCGACGAAGGAGGCCGGCGAGATCGCGGGCCTGAACGTCCTGCGTATCGTCAACGAGCCGACGGCCGCCGCCCTGGCGTACGGCCTCGACAAGGACGACCAGACGATCCTCGTCTTCGACCTCGGTGGCGGCACCTTCGACGTCTCGCTGCTCGAGATCGGCGACGGCGTCGTCGAGGTGAAGGCCACGAACGGCGACAACCACCTCGGTGGTGACGACTGGGACCAGCGTGTCGTCGACTACCTGGTGCAGCAGTTCCGCTCCGGCCACGGCGTGGACCTGGGCAAGGACAAGATGGCCCTCCAGCGCCTCCGTGAGGCCGCCGAGAAGGCCAAGATCGAGCTGTCCTCCTCCACCGAGACCTCGATCAACCTGCCCTACATCACGGCTTCCGCCGAGGGCCCGCTGCACCTGGACGAGAAGCTCACGCGCGCCCAGTTCCAGCAGCTCACGGCCGACCTTCTGGAGCGCTGCAAGACGCCGTTCCACAACGTCATCAAGGACGCCGGGATCAACCTCTCCGAGATCGACCACGTCGTTCTCGTCGGTGGCTCCACCCGTATGCCCGCCGTCGCCGAGCTCGTCAAGGAGCTGACCGGTGGCAACGAGGCCAACAAGGGTGTGAACCCGGACGAGGTCGTCGCCATCGGCGCCGCCCTCCAGGCCGGTGTCCTCAAGGGTGAGGTCAAGGACGTCCTGCTCCTCGACGTCACGCCGCTGTCGCTTGGTATCGAAACCAAGGGCGGCATCATGACCAAGCTCATCGAGCGGAACACGACGATCCCGACCAAGCGGTCCGAGATCTTCACCACCGCCGAGGACAACCAGCCCTCCGTGCAGATCCAGGTCTACCAGGGCGAGCGCGAGATCGCGGCGTACAACAAGAAGCTCGGGATGTTCGAGCTGACCGGTCTGCCGCCGGCCCCGCGTGGTGTCCCGCAGATCGAGGTCGCCTTCGACATCGACGCCAACGGCATCATGCATGTCACGGCCAAGGACCTCGGCACGGGCAAGGAGCAGAAGATGACCGTCACCGGTGGCTCCTCGCTGCCGAAGGACGAGGTCAACCGGATGCGCGAAGAGGCCGAGAAGTACGCGGAGGAGGACCACGCCCGCCGCGAGGCCGCCGAGTCCCGTAACCAGGGCGAGCAGCTCGTCTACCAGACGGAGAAGTTCCTCAAGGACAACGAGGACAAGGTCCCCGGTGACGTCAAGATCGAGGTCGAGGCGTCGGTCGAGGAGCTGAAGGCCGCGCTCAAGGGCGAGGATGCCGTCGAGATCCGCACGGCCACCGAGAAGGTCGCCGCGGTCTCGCAGAAGCTCGGCCAGGCGATGTACGCCGATGCCGCCGCCGCTCAGGCCGCGGGTGACGCCCCCGGTGCCGAGGCCCCGCGTGCCGACGACGACGTGGTCGACGCGGAGATCGTCGACGAGGACCGTGACCGCAAGGACGGTGCCGCGTGACGGAGGAGACCCCGGGCTTCGAAGAGAAGCCTGACGTCCCTTCCGGCGCCACCCCTGATGACGCCGAGCCGACAGCCGCCCCCGAGGGGGCGGCTCCGGCCGGGGACGAATCAGCAGCAGCACAGGCACAGGCCCAACTGGCCGGTCTGACAGCTCAACTGGACCAGGTGCGTACGGCGCTCGGTGAGCGCACGGCGGACCTCCAGCGGCTCCAGGCCGAGTACCAGAACTACCGCCGCCGGGTCGAGCGCGACCGGATCGCGGTCAAGGAGGTCGCCATCGCGAACCTCCTGACCGAGCTCCTGCCCGTGCTCGACGACATCGGCCGCGCACGGGATCACGGCGAACTGGTCGGCGGTTTCAAGTCGGTGGGCGAGTCGCTGGAGACCGTCACGGCGAAGCTGGGGCTGCAGACCTTCGGCAAGGAGGGCGAGCCCTTCGACCCGATGATCCACGAGGCCCTGATGCACTCGTACGCGCCGGATGTCACCGAGACGACGTGCGTGGCGATTCTGCAGCCGGGGTATCGCTTCGGCGAGCGCACCATCCGCCCCGCGCGGGTGGCCGTCGCCGAGCCCCAGCCCGGCGCGCAGGCCGTCAAGTCCGAGGACGCGACGGCCGAGGCGGCGGACGACAAGGAGAGCGGTGGCCCGGACGAGGGCTGACGTTGAAGGCAAGAGAGAGGAGGGACGTCGAGGATGAGCACCAAGGACTTCATCGAGAAGGACTACTACAAGGTCCTCGGCGTCCCCAAGGACGCCACCGAGGCCGAGATCAAGAAGGCGTACCGGAAGCTCGCCCGCGAGTTCCACCCGGACGCCAACAAGGGCAACGCCAAGGCGGAGGACCGCTTCAAGGAGATCTCCGAGGCGAACGACATCCTCGGGGACCCCAAGAAGCGCAAGGAGTACGACGAGGCCCGCGCCCTCTTCGGCAACGGCGGCTTCCGTCCGGGGCCGGGCGCAGGCGGCGGCAACTTCAACTTCGACCTGGGCGACCTCTTCGGAGGCGGCCCCCAGGGCGGTGGCGGAGCGCAGGGCGGTGGCTTCGGCGGCGGGATCGGTGACGTGTTCGGCGGGCTGTTCAACCGCGGCGGCACGACCACCGGCACCCGTACGCAGCCCCGGCGCGGCCAGGACATCGACACCGAGGTGACGCTCAGCTTCACCGAGGCGGTGGACGGCGCGACGGTTCCGCTGCGGATGACCTCGCAGGCGCCCTGCAAGGCCTGTTCGGGCACCGGCGACGCGAACGGCACACCTCGTGTGTGCCCGACGTGTGTCGGCACCGGCCAGGTCGCCCGGGGCTCCGGCGGCGGGTTCTCCCTCACCGACCCCTGCCCCGACTGCAAGGGCCGCGGTCTGATCGCGGAGACCCCGTGCGAGGTCTGCAGCGGCAGCGGCCGCGCCAAGTCCTCGCGCACGATGCAGGTCCGTATCCCGGCCGGCGTCAGCGACAACCAGCGCATCCGGCTGCGCGGCAAGGGCGCCCCCGGCGAGCGCGGCGGCCCGGCCGGTGACCTGTATGTCACGGTGCACGTCGACGCCCACCCGGTCTTCGGCCGCAAGGGCGACAACCTCACCGTCACCGTCCCCGTCACCTTCGCGGAGGCGGCCCTCGGCGGCGAGGTCAAGGTGCCCACCCTGAGCGGGCCCGCGGTGACCCTGAAGCTGCCGCCGGGCACGCCGAACGGCCGCACCATGCGCGCCCGCGGCAAGGGCGCGGTCCGCAAGGACGGCACCCGCGGCGACCTGCTGGTCACCGTCGAGGTGGCGGTCCCCACGGAGATTTCGGGCAAGGCTCGGGACGCCCTGGAGGCGTACCGCGAGGCGACCGCGAGTGAGGACCCGCGGGCGGAGCTGTTCCAGGCCGCGAAGGGAGCATGAGGACGCCATGGATGGAATCGGCCGTCGACGCAACCCGTACGAACTGACCGAGGAGACGCCGGTCTACGTCATCTCGGTGGCGGCCCAGCTCTCCGGCCTGCATCCGCAGACCCTGCGTCAGTACGACCGCCTCGGCCTCGTCTCCCCCGACCGCACCGCCGGCCGGGGCCGGCGCTACTCGGCCCGCGACATCGAACTGCTGCGCACCGTCCAGCAGTTGTCCCAGGACGAGGGCATCAACCTCGCCGGCATCAAACGCATCATCGAGCTGGAGAACCAGGTCGCCGCCCTCCAGCAGCGCGCCGCCGAACTCCAGGCGGCGGTGGACGGTGCGGCAGCCGCGATGCAGCAGCGCGAGGCAGCCGTCCACGCCTCGTACCGCCGCGACCTGGTCCCGTACCAGGAGGTTCAGCAGACGAGTGCGTTGGTGGTGTGGCGGCCCAAGCGGTCGTCCGAGTAGCGGTTCCAACGCGCCGACGGGGCCGGGAGGTTGCACACCTTCCGGCCCCTTCGGCGTGTCAGGCCGATGTGCCGGTGCGGAACACGTGGTCGCCGACCGTCTCTGCCTCGGTGCCGTCCGCGTATGCGGCGGTGACCTTGTAGAAGACGGTGGTGGCGGCCGGTGCGGTGTTGTCGTGGTACGAGTCGCTGAGCCCGACGGGAGTGTCCGTGAGCAGCGCATAGGTACCGGTCGAGCCGTCCCAGCGGTAGACGTTGAACCCGGTCGCGGTGCCGTGCGGGTCGAGTTCGCGCACGTAGTTCACGCGGAGGCTCGGGCCCTGGGCGATGTCCTCGGCGATCACGGTCATGCTGCCCGAGGCGGACTCGTTCGCGTAGGTCTCCGTCGGCACGATGTCGAGCTCGGTGACCTTGACGCCGGCGGCGGAGTCGAGGTCCAGGGCGTTGCCGTCCTTGTCGACGGCCACGACCACGTACCGCAGGTTCTCGCCGTCGGGCAGGTTCACGTCCCGGTTCTGGGACCAGATGCTGCCGAACGGGAGGCTGTCGGTGATGTCCGTGTACGCCCAGGCGCCGTCGGTGTACACACCCCGGTGGATGCGGTAGTCGGCGACATCCTCGGCGGGGCTGTCGTCCCAGTCGAGCCTGACGCCGTTCCCCATCGCCGTCGCGGTCAGGCCGGTCACTGCGGCGGGGGCGGTGTAGTCGCCGACGTGGTCGACGGTGACGGAGTTCGAGACGGGGCCGAGGTTGCCGTGACGGTCCACGGCCCGGACCCAGTAGGTGTGCGTCGTGGAACGCTCGATCTCGGTGTCCACGTAGGACTCTCCGCTCGGTGGGCCGATCCCCGCGCCGTCCCGGAAGACGTAGAAGGACGAGATGTCGTCGTCCGCGTCCGCGCTCCAGGACCAGTTCAGGGTGACGCCGTGCTGTCCATCGACGGCCGTCACGTCGTCCGGGGCGTAGAGCGGGGCGGTGGTGTCGATGTCCTTCGACGTGTACTCGGCCGTGCCCGAGGGCGGCGATGCGTTGCCGTGGGCGTCGACGGCGGTGGCGACGTAGTAGTAGGTCTCGCCGGTCGTGGGCATGTCGTCGGCGTAGGCGCTCCCGCTGATCGGCGTCGGGCCGCTCACCAGGTTCGCGTCGGTGACGGCGACGGGGTAGGTCGTCGACCGGTACACCCGGTAGCCGGCCAGGTCGGACTCGGTGTTCGAGTCCCAGTGCAGGCGTGCCGTGGTGACGTTGCCGATGGCCCAGTTGTCCTCCACTCCGGTGGGCGCGGCGGGCGCCGTCGTGTCGACGGTGGTGACGTTCTGGTCCGCGCTGCCGACGGACTCGTGGCCGGCCTTGTCGTAGGCGCGGACCTCGTAGACGTAGCTCTCACCGGTGACCGGGAGGGTGGTGTCGCTGTACGAGGTGGAGGTGCTGGTGGCCAGCTTCTTCCAGGTGGTGCTGCCCTTGAGCTTCCGGTGGACGCGGTAGCCGGCGAGGTCCATTTCCCTGTTCTTGGACCAGGTGAGTGTGGCCTTGCCGGTGGCGGTGTCGTACGTGGCCTTGGTGCCGGTCGGAGCGAGGGGCTTGACCTTGTCGACGGTGGCCGAGGTGCGGGGCGTGTAGGCGAACTTGACGTTGGCCTTGCCCGTGATGTTGATGAAGTCGACGCGGAGGGTGTGCTTGCCCTTGGGGATGGTGATGTTGACGGTCTTCTTCACCGTCGTCGAGACGTTCTTCCAGAGGTCGATCTTGAGTTTGCCGTCGAGGTAGACGCGGATGCCGTCCTGGGCGGCGGCGGCGAAGGAGAACGGACCGCCGGAGCCGAAGTCGCGTGTCACGGTCCAGCGGACGCCGAATTTGTCCTTCGGGAGGCCTGAGGCGGGGGCGCCTGAGCCCCAGTTCTGGTCGATCGCGCTGTCGCAGTCCGTCTTCTTCGGCGTGCCGGAGAAGGTGGTGTTCGCGAAGAACTGCCGCTTGTAGACGGGTGAAGCGCAGGCGGTCGCGGCGGACGCCGGGGTGGAGGCCATGGTGAGCAGGCTGCCGGTGGCGGCTGTCGCCAGCGTCACGGCGAGTGCCGCTCCGCTGCGTCTGGCTGGTGGCATGCTTCCCCTGTTGCGTGAGGTGGTGTGCGTGGGTCGACATCAAGACACCTGGTCGGGTGCATGGGTTGTACGCGCGCACCGGGAACCCTGTGAAATGAGGGAAGCGTGTGAATCAGTGGGGATTCCTGGAAGTGGAGGCGCGGCCTCTTCCCATCGTGTTCACTTGGGGAACACAGCATGCTGTTGCCATCTCGTTAAGTGGTTAGTCCTTGACGCTGAGGTCATCGCCGCGTTGGCTTTCAGCCACCTGGGTCGCAATGCTGCAACCTCGCCCGGAAGGCACCTGTTGTGAACACTCGTAACACCCGTCGGCATCGGGCCGTCATAGCCCTGAGCACGTCCGCGATGGCCGTCTCCCTCGTCGGCTGCGGGGTCGTGGACGGGATCGGTGGCAGTGAGACCAAGGCGAGCCCCACGAAGGGCGACGACCTCACGGTGGGTCTGCTCCTCCCGGAGACGGAGAACACGCGTTACGAGAAGTTCGACTACCCCATCATCCGGGACGAGGTGAAGAAGCTCACCAACAACAAGGGCACGGTGGTCTACGCCAACGCCGCGGCGGACGCGGCGAAGCAGGCCACCCAGCTCCAGAAGATGGTGGACGACAAGGTCGACGTGCTCATCGTGGACGCCGTGGACTCCAAGGCCATCGCGCCCGGCGTGCAGAAGGCCAAGGACGCGGGCATCCCCGTCATCGCCTACGACAGGCTGGCCGAGGGGCCGATCGACGCGTATGTCTCCTTCGACAACGAACTCGTCGGCGAAGTGCAGGGCAAGGCCCTCATCAGTGAGCTGGGCAGCAACTCCGCCAGCAAGAAGATCATCATGATGAACGGTTCGGTGACCGACCCGAACGCGGCGCAGTTCAAGGCGGGCGCCATGGTCGAACTCCAGAACAAGGTCACCATCGCCAAGACGTACGACACCAAGGACTGGGACCCGGTCGAGGCCACGAAGAACATGGAGAAGGCCGTCGCCGCCGTCGGCATCGACAACATCGCCGGCGTGTACGCCGCCAACGACGGCATCGCGGGCGCGGTCATCGACGTCATGAAGACCCTGGGCGTCAGCAAGGTTCCGCCGGTCACCGGGCAGGACGCGGAGCTCGCCGCGGTGCAGCGCATCGTCAAGGGCGACCAGTTCATGAGCGTCTACAAGTCCTACCCCCAGGAGGCCAGCGTCGCCGCCGAGATGGCCGTGGCGAGGGTCCAGGGCCGCACGATCGAGTTCGACGCCCTGGCCAGCGACAAGGTCGACAGTCCCACGGACAAGGACATCCTGGCCGCACTCGTCCCGGTGGTCGCCCTCACCAAGGACAACATCGACGACACGGTCATCTCCGACGGCATCTACAAGGTCAAGGACATCTGCACCGCCGACTACAAGTCCGCGTGCAACGCGATCGACCTCAAGTAGTCCGCGGCCCCCTCGGTCCCCTGACGTGACCCAGCAGAGCGGCGAGCCCCTCCGGGCCGGTGACGATCACCGTACGGGGCTCGTCGCTTTCGCGTAGGCGGATCGTTCCGTCGGGGGCGGTGGCGACGTATACGCAGTTCGCCTGGTCCTCGCTGAACGACGACTTCTGCCAGTTGAGTTCGGGCATGGTGGTCAGGCCTCCTGAAGGTTGTAGATGAGGTGCTGGAGCAGCGCCAGGGAGTCGCGTGCCTCGTGCGTGGACGCAGGGACCGCGGGGTCCAGGGGTGGCAGAGAGGCCGCGCGAAGGCGGTCGAAGCGGGTCCGGTAGGGCAGCACCGCGTCGCTTTCGTTGACGTAGATCGTGGCGGCCGGGTCCTCGACGAGGACGGTTTCCAGGGCCGACCCGTGAGAGTGGACCAGCAGGAACGGCGTACTGAACGCGGACAGCCCCTCCGCCGTGAACGGCAGTACCTGGATGGTGATGTGCGGCAACTCCGCCATACGGATCAGATGGAGCAACTGCCTGCGCATGACGGCCGCGCCTCCGAAGCGCACATGCAGCGCAGCCTCGTGGATCACCGCGTGCAGGGTCGGTGGCTCCGGCTGGGTGAGAATCTGCTGACGTTCCATACGGAACTGGACAGCCCTCTCCAGGTCGTCGTGCGGCCGTTCGCTGGACCGGAAGATGGAGCGCGTGTACTCCGGGGTCTGGAGCACGCCGGGGATGAACAGTGATTCGTACGAGAACAGCGCGTCGGCGGCCGCTTCGAGTTCCGCCAGGTCCAGGACGGGCTGGCTCAGTGTGCGGCGGTACTCCGTCCACCAGCCCTTGCCGCTGTCCTCACCCATCGCAACCAGGGCATCGATCAGGGGTTCCCGTGTGCACCCGTATGAGTGGCATAGCGTGCGCAGCTTTTCCGCTGGGATCGCTGTACGCCCGGCCTCGACATGCCCCAGGTGGGCGCGGCCCATGCCGATGAACTCGCCGCCCTCCGTCACGGAATAGCCCGCCTGCTCACGCAACTTCCGCAGTTCTGCGCCGAGGCGCCGCTGCCGTTCTGTGGTGCTGGTGCGCAGTGCCAACGCACTTCTCTTTCCTTTGAGTTGGGGACAGTCTGCCCCGCTGGGGCTGCACGGTCCACCTAATCTCGTGAATAGGTTGCACGCGGTAACCCGTATTGCCTACCGTGGGTGCGGCGCCACTAACGCTCCGGAACCGTACCGGAGTCGTCCGACTCCCCCTGCCCTCATGCGAAAGTGCACCCGAACCGGCATCCAGCCGGCTCGGACATTGCCATCGAGGGCGTACCCCTCACGCGACGAGCCCTCAGACGGAACGACAGGAGCTGATCCCCCATGGAAGCTGCCCGCAGGGCACCCCACCGCCCCGTTCAACTCGCGTACGAATACAGCCTGTTCGCCCCAGGCGACGCCACCGCCCCCAAGGTCTGCCGGGACTTCGTACGCGCCGTACTCCTCACTCTCGACCGTGAGTCCCTCGTCATGCCCGCGACCCTCTGCACCTCGGAGCTGGTCACCAACGTCCATCTGCACACCAAGGGCACCGCCATGCTCCGCGTCCAGCTCACCCCGGTGCGCCTGAGGGTGAGTGTGTACGACGAGAGCCACGACCCGCCGGTCGCTCCGGCTGCCGAGGTGACCGCGTGCTGGGGCCGCGGGCTCGCCCTCGTCGCGGAGGTGGCGGACCTGTGGGGCGTGGCCGTAGACCGGGCGGGGCGGTTCGCGAAGGGGGTTTGGTTCGAGCTGGGCCCACGTGGGTGAGTCGTTTCTGCGTCACCAAGTCGAGTGAACGGATGACGTTTTCGCAGATGAGCCCATGTGGCTGCCTACCGTGATCGCGTTGCTTGTGCCCCATGGACGTCAAGCCCACACTTGAGGAGGAGGTGCCGCCATGACCGCTCTTGCGCACGAGAGGCCCGAGACCATGTCTGAGATCAGGACCGAGTCCGGACACGAATTCGCGAATGAGTCCGACTTCGACGAGGTCCTGTGGCAGGCATGGAAGGCCATGGAACTCCCCGAGGGCTACCGCGCTGAGATCATCGAGGGAGCCATCGAGGTGTCGCCCACCGCTCGCCGTTCGCACGGCTTGATTGCCAATCGTCTGCGAAGGGCTCTGGACAAGTTCTTGGATGGCGGCGAGTTCGCGTGCCATCAGGATGTGAACGTCATCCATGAGCGCAAGGCATGGATCCCGGATGCCTTCGTTGCACCGGAGGACACGAGTCCGTGGGGTGACGAGGACGACCTTGGAGTCAGGGCTGAGGCCGTGCACCTCATCGTGGAGGTCGTCTCCCCAGGCAAGCGCAACCAAGACCGGGACCGAGTCCGCAAGCTCCGGGAGTACGCTCGCGCGGGCATCTCGATCTACGTCATCATCGACGACTACGACGCTGAGGGATCGGTCACCCTGTGTACCGGCCCGCGCCCGGACAAGGCCGACTGGGAAGACATCCACCGTGTCTACTACGGCACCGAAGTCACCATCCCCGAAGGTCCCGCCAAGGGCTTCGTGATCGGGGAGAGGATCACAGGCCCCAAGCGGGCATGAGCCCCCGTGCCGCCGAGCCCCCAAGGCATCGTGCGGCATGATCCGTTCATGACCGAGATCGTGTTGATGTCAGATCCGAAGATCGCTGCGATACCTGTCGTGGACTGCGGGGAGCCGCTGCTCGATGTGCGGTTGCGGGGAGGGGCGTTGACCATCGATGGCCGCAGGCGGGACGGCTCGGGGGCCTTCGCGCAGCTGCGGGAAGGGGTCCTGTCGCGGCTCGTGGAGGCCGGGGCGCTCCTCCCGGACGGCGTGCGGCTGCTGTTCGTCGAGGGGTATCGGCCGCCCGCGTTGCAGCGGGAGTACTTCGAGCAGTACGCCGACGAGTTGAGGGCCGGTAATCCCGGCTGGGATTCCGAGCGCCTCCGGAACGCGGCCAGCCGGTACGTGTCACCGCCGGAGATCGCCCCGCACAGCGCGGGCGCCGCCGTCGACCTCACCCTCGTCGACGCCGACGGACAGGAACTCGACATGGGGACGCCGGTGAACGCGAACCCGGAGGAGAGCGACGGCGCCTGCTACACGGGCGCGAGCAACATCGGCCCGCGGGCGCGCGCCAACCGGCGGCTGCTCGGCGACGCGCTGACCGCGGCCGGACTGGTCAACTACCCCACGGAGTGGTGGCACTGGTCCTACGGCGACCGTTACTGGGCGCTCGCCACCGGCGCCGGCCACGCGATCTACGGGCCTCAGGAGCACGGTGGCGAACTCGCCGCCCACGGGTGAGTTCAGGCCACCCGCGTGAACTCCACCGTCACCTCGGGCGGCCCTCCGGCGACCCCCCGGTACACCCCCTTGTGCGGTGTCACGTCGTCATAGTCGCGTCCTCGGCCCACCACCACGTGGGTCTCGGCGGCGCGGGTGCTGTTGGTGGGGTCGTAGCCGTTCCAGTCGCCCGCCCAGTACTCGATCCAGGCGTGGCTCTGGCCCGCGACGGGGCGGTGGAGTTCGGCGTCGCGTTCGGGGTGGAGGTAGCCGGAGACATAGCGGGTGGGCAGCCCGAGGCCGCGGAGGAGGGCGGCAGTGAGGTGGGTGATGTCCTGGCAGACGCCCGCGCCCTGTTCCCAGGCCTCCATGGCGCTGGTGTTCACGCCGGTGGCGCCGGGGATGTACGAGACCTGGCCGGTGACCAGGGACGAGACGGCGACGGCGGTCTCGTGCGGGTCGAGGCCCGCGGCGATCGCGCGTGCCCGTTCCACCAGCTCGGGCGAGACGATCGTTCGGCCGGTCGGTGCCGCGTACTCCAACAGGCGGGAGTTGGCGATGAGTTCGGCGATCTCCGCCCAGGTGGGCGCGGCGGTTTGCGGGTCCGGCGGTGCCGTCTCCACCAGGCTCGACGCCGTGATGGTCAGGTCCGCGTGCGGTTCCATCAGGTCGAAGCCGGTGACCTGGGTGCCCCAGTAGTCCCAGTACGACCAGGTGGCGGTGGTGGGGTTCACCGTCACCCGGGCGTCCAGGGTGGTCTGGCCGGGGAGCGTCAGCGGGGTCATCCGGACCTCGTTGTGCGAGGAGACGGCGGCCTGCGCGTACGAGACGCGGGTGGTGTGCCGGATCCGGAGCCGACGGGTCGCCGTGTGCGTGTTCCCGGTCATGGTCACGCTCCTTCCTGAGCCCACTCGACGGGCCCCTGGTTCGGGAAGAACTTCTCCGCCACCGCTTCGGCGGACGCCATGCACGCCTGCTGCAAGTCCCTTAGGAGGAGAGGGAGTTGCTCTTCCAGTGCGGACAGGTCCAGGTACTCAAGCCGGGTCCGCATCCGGCCTATCGGGCGGCGTGCCGGGTCCTGTCTGGGTCGGCCGAGCGCCGCCAGGCACTCCTCCGCCGTGGTCAGCGCGTGCAGCGCGGAGCGCGGGAAGTCCCGGTCCATGAGGAGGAATTCAGCCACCCGCGGGGTGTCGCCGAAACCGCCGTATACACGGGCATACGCCTCGTCGGCACCGCTCGCACTGAGCAGCGTCGGCCAGTCGGGAGCATGGGCGGCGTCCAACACCCGTACGGACAGCAGCCGTACGGTCATGTCGACCCGCTCCAGGCTCCGTCCCAGGATCACGAACCGCCAGCTGTCGTCCCGGCTCATCGTGGAGTCGGCGAGCCCGAAGAAGAGGGCGGCCCGGCGGCGTACGAGCTCCAGATAGGCGTACGGGCCCGTGCGCCGCGAGGCGAGGCGCTGGTCGGCGAGCGCGTGCCAGGTGGAGTTGAGGCACTCCCACATCTCGGAGGAGACCGCCTCGCGGGCACTGCGCGCGTTCAGCCGGGCGGCGCCGATCGCGCCCTCGATGGCGCAGGTGGAACGGGCGTCGAAGGCCAGCTGGTCCAACACCTGCTGCATGTCGACGCGTTCGTCGCCCGCGTCGACGCCGAGGATGGCGTACAGCGACCGGCAGGCCACGTCCTCGTCGCGCCAGGGGTCTTCCAGGAGCCGGTGCAGATAGGCGTCGAGGATGCGGCCGGTGGCGTCCGCCCGCTCCACATACCGTCCGGTCCAGATCAGGGCTTCGGCTATCCGGGAGAGGATCACGTCGTTCACGGTCGTACCTCCTGGGCCTTGGGAACCAGCGAAGCGGTCACTGTTGCTGTGCCCCTTCCTGTACGGCGGTGCGGTCGCCGTCGGGGCCGAGCTGGCGGGGGACGACGTCGGGCACGGAGCTGGTGATCTCAGGTGCGGGCTGCTCGGTGGGACCCTCGGCCAGTACCCAGGTGTCCTTGGAGCCGCCGCCCTGGCTGGAGTTGACGATGAGGTTGCCCTCCTGGAGCGCGACCCGGGTGAGCCCGCCGGGCAGTACCCACACATCGCTGCCGTCGTTGACGGCGAACGGCCGCAGGTCAATGTGGCGCGGCGCCATCCGGTCACCCGCGAGGGTGGGAGAGGTGGACAGGGCGACCGGCCGCTGTGCGATCCAGCCGCGCGGATCGGCGGCGACGGCCTCGCGCGTACGCTCCAGGGTCTCCCGGTCGGCCTTCGGCCCGATGACGATGCCCATGCCGCCGGCGCCGTCCACGGGCTTGATGACCAGCTGGTCGATCTGGTCGAGGACGGCTTCCAACTGGCCGGGCTCGTCGGGCCGGAAGGACTCGACGTTGGGGAGAATCGGTTCTTCGGAGAGGTAGTAGCGGATCAGGTCGGGGACGTACGTGTAGAGCAGCTTGTCGTCGGCGATGCCGTTGCCGACGGCGTTCGCGAGGGTCACGGTGCCCGCCTGCGCGGCGTTCATGATCCCCGGGCAGCCGATCACCGAGTCGGGCCGGAACTGCAGCGGATCGAGGAAATCGTCGTCGAGCCGCCGGTATACGACATGGACGGGCACCTCGCCGCGGGTGGTCCGCATCCACACGCGGTTGTTGCGGCAGACCAGGTCGTGCCCCTCGACCAGCTGCACGCCCATCAGCCGTGCCAGCAGGGCGTGTTCGAAGTAGGCGGCGTTGCTGGGACCGGGGGTGAGGACGACGACCCGGGGGTCGGTCACCCCGTCGGGAGCCGCCGCCCGCAGCGCGGCCAGCAGCTTCTGCGCGTACCCGTCGACCGGCACCACGTGCTGCTCGGCGAAGAGGGACGGGAAGATCCTGGTCATCGCACGCCGGTTCTCGATCACGTACGAGACGCCGGACGGTACGCGAACGTTGTCTTCGAGTACCCGGAACTCCCCCGCCTCGTCCCGTACGAGATCGATACCGGCGACGTGGATCCGTACCCCGCCCGGTGGCTCGATCCCGTGCGCGGCTCTGTGGAAATGAGGTGAATTGAGCAGTAGTCGCCAGGGCACGACCCCGTCCTCGAAGGCGCGGCAGGGCCCGTAGGCGTCACTGAGATAGGCCTCGAGGGCCTTGACCCGCTGGGTGACTCCGCGCTGGATGAGGTCCCATTCGAGTGCGTCGAGGATGCGCGGTACGAGATCCAGCGGCCAGGGCCGCTCCTCGCCCGCGAAGGCGTAGGTGACACCCCGGTCGGTGAACGCCCGCGCCATCTGGTCCGCTCTGAACCGCAGTTCAACCGGCTCGATCGGCTGCAACGCGGCCAGCACCGGCTCATAGGCGGTCCTGACCACACCAGGCCGCTCAAACATCTCGTCCCACGCATCGGCCAACGCGTACGCGTCAAATATGTCCGCCATGGACTGACGTTAAGTGCGGTACGTAACACGCTGATCACTCGGTTATTTCCGGCAGTTCACGTGCTGTGCCGCCCGCTTCCAGGTGAGTGCCGGGGCCCTGGCCGAATAGGGGATATCCGGCCAGCACGGCCAGGGGCGCCGGGGCGCCCTCGCGGAGCGGTTCGACGGTGCACCGGAGGGATGGGCGCCCGCAGCGTCAGCTTGTTGCAATGGTCCGCACTGAGGCGGGGATTTTTACGGACTTAAAGGGGCAATTGGGGGCAGCGGGGCGGCGTCGCCGTGTTGCGATGGCGGACGGGGCCGCGCATAGTTGCGCTGCGGAAGCGCGGAGTACGGAAGCGCGGAATCGCGGAAGCCGAATACGGAAGTGCGGAAGACGGAAGCGCGGAAGTCGAGTACGGAAGCGCTGACGATGGACGAACGCTGGAGCCGACGGCGGGGAGATGGCCGGGCGGGAGTGGGGAGATGGCCGGGCAAGGCGCGGACACGCATCCGCACGGCGCTGACCAGCTGTGCGCGGCAGGGGACCGGGTGTACTCCCGGGCCGTACGGCGCGGACGTGTGCCCCGCGAGGACGCGGACGCGGTGCCCTGCCTGGTCGAGCTTGCGCTGTTGCACCCCGACCCCGACGACATGGGGTGGCTGGTACCGACCTCCCCTCAGGAGGTCATGACGCGGCTCCTGCGGGGGGTGTACGCGGAAGTCAGCGCGAGCCAGGCGCGGGTGGGCGACGCGGTGTCCGCGTTCGAGTGGTACGCCGGGCTCGGCGGGCGCGTCCAGGCGCCGGCCGAAGGCGCGGCGATCCGCGTCCTCGACGGACTGCCCCGCATCCGGGCAGCCATGGACGCGGCGACCGAGGCGTGTACGTCCGAGGTCCTCACCGTGCAGCCGGGCGGCATCCGCCGCGAGGACGAGCTCTCCGAAGGCCTGCACCGCGCCCTGGGCCTGCGCCGCCGCGGCGTCCGCATGCGCGACCTGTACACCCACGTGGCCAGGCACGGCCAGGGCCTCCTGAACTACATGGAGCTGATGGGCGAGGCGGCCGAGGCCCGCACCCTCGACGAGGTCGTGGAACGCCTCATCCTCTTCGACCGCACGGTCGCCTTCATCCCCGCGAACTCGGACCGCACGATAGCGCTGGAGCTGCGCCACCCGGCCCTGGTCGACTACCTGGTGACGGTCTTCGAGCGCCTGTGGCGCCTGGCGATCCCGATCGCCTCCACGCTCCCCTCGACAGGCATCGAGGGCATCACCCACCGCGAACGGTCCATCGCCGCGCTCCTCGCGGAGGGCCACCAGGACGCGGTGGTCGCCGAGCGCCTGGGGATCAGCGTCCGTACCTGCCGGGCGCACATCGCCCGCCTGTCGGAGACCCTCGGCGCGGCGAGCCGCACCCAGCTCGGCGTCCGCATCGCCCAGGCGGGCCTGGACGACCCTCCGCGCTCCCCGGAACTTGAGCCGGTCACGGTCCCCGGCGTGCCTACGGTTCCTGGCGTGCCTACGGTTCCCGGCCCTGCCGTTCCTCCTGCTTGAGGATTCCCGACTGCCCGATGAGGTAGCCGAGCTGGGCCCGGCTTTCGCTGCCGAGGGTGGCGGCGAGTTTGGCTATGTGGACTCTGGCGGTGCGGATGTTGAGGCCGAGGCGTTCGGCGATCGTGGCGTCGGTGTGGCCTTCGATGAGGAGGGCGGCGATGGCTTGCTGGCGGGGGGTTATGCCGTTGTGTGAAGGGCGCTGGACTGCTTCCGGGTACATGGGGGTGGCGAGGCGCCAGAGGCGGTCGAAGGTGGTGAGAAAGTGCTCCATCAGGGCTGGGTGACGCACTTCGAGGGCGAGGGTGTAGTCCTTGCTCGCAGGGATGAAGGCCACGGTCCGACCGACAAGGATCAGCAGCTGAATGACCTCGTCCATTGAGCGGGCCTCCACGTCTCCCCTCAGACGTTCGTAGCGGGCGAGGACCGTGGGCGCGTGGCGGAGGGTGTGCTGGTAGAGCGTGCGGATGCGGCCGCCGCGGTCCAGCAGGGCCTGGTCGCGGCTCAGGGCTCCGATGTGGCTCTGGGGAGGCGGACCGACATGGGAGACGTGGGGTTGGACGGCGAGGACCTCGGATGCCTCGGCCATGGCCTCGCTGATGGCCGTGTTGATCTGCTCCTTGCCACTGAGAAGGCTGATCGCCGGCGCCTCCGAGCCTGCCGTACGGACACCGCCGATCCGCAGGAGCGGCTCGAACATCGTGGCCAGCCGCTCCTCCCGCCGCCGCTCGTCTGCGATGCGCTCCGCG
Source organism: Streptomyces sp. NPDC058470 (assembly GCF_042721055.1). Taxonomy (NCBI): domain Bacteria; kingdom Bacillati; phylum Actinomycetota; class Actinomycetes; order Kitasatosporales; family Streptomycetaceae; genus Streptomyces; species Streptomyces sp. NPDC058470. Next base: position 84,085 of record NZ_JBHXMF010000017.1, on the reverse strand, counting down.
GTGGTTCGCAGGAGTCGGTGCAGGGCCACGGCGGGGGTTACGGGCTCCAGCCAGTGCCCGTCTTCGATGTGTGGCTGGAGCAGCCCCAAGTCGACGAGGCAGGGCGTGCTGTCGGCGGCTTCCCGGGGTACGCGGCCTTCGCGCAGGGCGCTGGTGTACAGCTCCGTCCCCGCCGGACAGAGGTCTTCGAGGCCGTGTTCCTGGTGTGCCGTGGTCACTCCGCCACCCCCTCCTCCTGTTTGAGGATTCCTGACTCGGCGATGAGGTAGCCGAGTTGGGCTCGGCTTTCGCTGCCGAGGGTGGCGGCGAGTTTGGCTATGTGGACTCTGGCGGTGCGGATGTTGAGGCCGAGGCGTTCGGCTATGGCCGCGTCGGTGAGGCCTTCGGTGAGGAGGCTGGCGATGGCGTGTTGGCGGGGGGTGATGCCGTTCAGGGAGGGCTGCTGGGCTGCCTGGGGGTACATGGGCGTGGCCAGGCGCCACAGGCGGTCGAAGGTGGTGGCGAGGTAGGCGACCATCGCCGGATTGCGGACCTCGACGGCCATCGTGCGGTCGGTGTTCGCGGGGATGAAGGCCACGGTGCGGTCGAGGACGATGAGGCGGTCGGTGACCTCGTCCAGGGTGCGGACCTCGACATCGCCGTTCAGGTTCTCGTAGTGCGAGAGTGCCACCGGGTCGTGGCGAGAGGTGTGCTGGTAGAGGGTGCGCATCCGGCAGCCCCGCGAGAGCATCTCCTGCTCCAGCAGGAACGCAGCTGCCAATATGCCAGCAGGACGTTTGCCGCCGGGCTGGATCGTAAGTACCTCGCGTGATGAGGCGGCCATAGCTCTGGCGATCGCGGCATTAATCCGCTCGATGTCGACCAGAACGGTGTTTGCGGGTGCGTCCGTAGGCGTTGCCTGCGCTGCGTGCAGGGCTATGAGCGGTTCGAGGGCCTCAGCAAGGCGAGCTTCGCGCTGTCGCTGTCGGGCGATGTCCTCGGCGGTGGCGTGCAGTAGCCGGGGAAGGGCTATGGCGGGGGCTACGGGGCGCAGTCGGCGCATGTCTTCGAGGTCCGGCTGGAGCAGGCCGGAGTTGATCAGGCACGGGGCGGCGGCGTCCGCGTCCTCCTGGGGAACATGGCCTTCGCGCAGCGCACGGGCGTACAGGGCCAGGCCCGTCTCGCAGAGCTCGTCAGCTCTGTGCCCGTGTTCCCCTGCGGTCACCGGTGGCTCTCTTTCGTCGACATTCAGTGATCTTGGTCCTGGTCCAGGATCCCCGACTGGGCTATGAGAAAGCCGAGCTGCGCCCGGCTGCCGCTGCCGAGGGCTGTGGCCAGCTTGGCTATGTGGGCACGGCAGGTGCGGACGTTCATGCCGAGTCGGCGAGCAATTGCTTCGTCGACGTGGCCCTCTATCAGGAGCTTCGCGATGGAGTGCTGGATGTCGGTGATGCCGTCGGGGGCGGTCTCATAGGGGGCGCCTGCGTTCAGTGGGACTGCGCGGCCCCACATGAACTCGAAGACCTTGACCAGGTAGCGGACGAGGCCAGGGTGACGCAGTTCCAGGGCGACCTGCCGGTCGTCGCGGGTGGGGATGAAGGCGACAGTCTCGTCGCAGATGATCAGCCGCTCGACCAACTCGTCGATGGTGCGGTACTCCACCTTGCCGTTGGAGAACTGGTCTACGTAGGCCTGCGTCTCGGGGCTGTACCGGGCCGTGTGTTGGTACAGGGTCCGAATGCTCACGCCTCGTTCGGTCAATGGCCTGTCGCGCTCCAGCCCTTGGACGAGGGTGTGCTCAAGCCGACGGCCACCCGGCTGGACCGTCAGCATCTCGTTCTGGCACTGGGCCGTGGCCAGGTCGAGTGCTCCGTTGATCCGGTCAAAGCCCTCCAGCACTGTGATCGAGTGACTGCTCGCCGTTACCTGAGCGCTCAAGGTCATGAACGGCTCGAAAGCATCTGCCAGTTCGATCGACATCCGCCTGCGCTCCGTGATCTCGCTCTCTATGGGGTTGAGTCGCTGGGCGAGCGCGACCGACGGGGGGACTGGGCGTAGCCAGTTCGCATCGTCAGGATCCGGATGAAGGAGGGCGAACTCCATCAAGCAGGGAACGGACTCGACATCCGCGCGTGCGATGCGTCCCGAGCGGAGAGCGTCCGCATACAGACGGCCACCTTCCTGGCATAGTTCGGTCACCGCATGGGGATGTGTCCCATTAGTTCTATTTGTTACCAAATCTCCACCCCCCAGGGTCCTGAACGTGCAGGAACATGATGCATCGAATGTGTGGCCACCACGTGCCCGAATGAGCCATCGTCTTACTTGACGGGGGAAGAGGAGACCTTCAAGTGAGGACGAAGCCGATTATGCGTAGGAAAATGCTTCGGTCGATGCTTGTCGCCGCCCTTTCCGCCGTAGTGGCCTTCGGGGCGCTGAGTGGCCTTGCCGGTGCGAAGAGTAATGACCTGGCGGACAGTAGCTGGGGTCCGTTGGTGCCGGCGGCCGCAGGCCAGAGTCCCGAAGCCTTGGGTCCGGGGTCTCCGGACGTCACGGATGACAGCAGTTGGGGCTGACCAATGACGACTCCCCCTGATGATCGCTCCTTCCGCAGAGAAATGGCCACCGCATACCGCTCCGGCTGGCACTTCATCGATCTGGTCACCGCCATCCCCCACAGTGGTGACTCCTTGATGGTGACGGTATTCGGAGAGCCGGTCGTCGTCACCCGGGACGATGACGAGGATCTGCGGGCGTACCGGTGTCTGCGGCGGCCTCGGGGGGCGCCGCAGCCAGTACGGTGTGCCATTCGGTACGGAATGATCTTTGTGAACCTGGACCAGCGTGACCACCAGCTGGTCGAGCCGGAGGATGCTCCGGACGTCCAGACCATCTCAGCCACCCCCCGCAGTGCCTGACGCGATTCCCCCGTCGTAACAAATCGCGCAGGTACTTCCCCCCGCAGCGGGGGTGCACATCAGACGCTACCGACGAAACGAGCAGAGTATTTGTAGGTAAAAACAGAATCATGGAAATCAAAAGGGGGGGGGGAAAA